>NZ_JBFRGE010000021.1:0-91093 GCF_052115185.1 Paenibacillus sp. 2TAB19
GAGAATATATATCCTACTATAATACACAAATTTCAGAGAAATTATAATCCCATCTATTAACGCAGCAATTCGAAGAGGTGCGACCGCGCTTCAGAGGTAGATGGGATTGCCAAATGGAATCACGTACCGCTTCATCGTTCCATCAGATGAACCCTCACTATTCCAATGTGGAAAGGTCTTGCGACCGCGTTTCAAATGTAGTGTGCCTTGCCAATTGACCAAGCCTTGAATTGCTAACGCAAATCAAACCGCACTTGGCCAATGTGGTAATCCAATCTCTCTATCGAAGTCAATAAGTAGACGAGCGACCGCGCTTCAGCGATAATTGCCTTTTGGGAAACTAAATAGGCTATCTTACTATCCAAACCCTGATTAGTTTGATTTCGGGACGCTATTGAGACGTTTTTGAGGAAATCCGAGCAATAGGTGAGTTTAAGAGCCCGAAACGCCACTATTGATGCACATACGGAAGCAGCACTCGATTTAGCTTCCTATAATGACGCTAATGACAGACTAAATAGGGGGCTGAGATGACCAAGCTGACATAAATCTATTTGCATTCCCTCCCCGACTCGYGCATACCTTTCATAAAGCGCACATCAAGCCTATGTACGGAAGTGGAATTCGAATGCCCCATCTCTCTTAAGATCGGATGGTGAATCGACCTTGACGGCTTCTGTTCTCGTTATTTTTCCGGACGGCGATTGGCAGCAGTTCTCCCCGCTCTATCAACAACTGCTGCTCGGCCATACGAGTCAGCACCGAACGTATATCGTTACCGACCGAACAGCCGCCGATTATCCGGCTCATGCTGTCCTTATCCCGCTGCATCAGCTTCATACAATTCCCTGGAAAACAGCGATTACGATCGTCATGAACCCGTACTGGCTTCACACCGCCCTTGCATGGTCCCCCCATCGGATTATCGTCTTGGATCATTTCCCGTTAGAAGCGGAGAGCGCACTACTGTCGAAATGCCGCAAGCTGCTATGTGCAGCAGGACATCTGGTCATCACGAATAACGAGCTCTACTACCTGGAGCAATCGTTCCAAAGAGAAGATGTTTTCTTGCTGGATGGAAGCGACGAGGTGAGCGATTTGTTCGCGCGGCAAGCTTTCAGCTGGACAATCGGGGATTATATGGCGAGACCCCTCGTTCGGCTGCAGCAGCGATTCATTGCAGAGAGATATGCGAAATCGATCCAATCAAAGCTCGAAAACAGTGCCAGTGCCCCCGTCAAGGCGAGTGAGCTTTTTTTTCATGCCGTATTTCGTTATTTGGCTGATGATCCTAGCAAGTCGGAGGAAGAGCTTCTGCAAGCGTTTCAGCTGGCCATATTGGAAGGCAATAAAGATGCTCTGACTGACTACTACCGTTTCCTATCTGCGATTCAGCTCAAGCACGGAGATACGTGGTCTGCTATTCAATCCTATAGCTACTCGGCCGTGTCGGACGAAGATCGTCAGAAGGCTTATCTAATGGATGATTGGCTGCAGGAAGGCAAAGAGACGCTTGCCAAAGCATTGCTCTATCGGCTCAATGATGACTATCGGCAAGCCGTGCACCTATTGGAGCCGCAGGCAAGCAGTGAACCGGTCGCCCGTAATCTGCTTATTGAGGCTTATATTCAGATTGGGCGTTTGGGAGCTGCGATGGAACATATGGAGAAGCTTTCGGTTCGTTCAATCGAGGAGCAACAGCAATATGAATTGCTGCACGGGACTTATCTAATGATGCTGCAAGGCCGCAGGCATGATGCGATTCACGCTTGGTTGGCGGCGGCGGAGAGCCGGGTCGAGGCGATTGGCAGCATCCTTGAGCTAAGCGAGCTGGATAACGCCATTCTTATGCTCGCTGGAGCAGGAGCGGAAGCAAGAACCGAAGCCGAGAGCAGAGGGGAGTGAATCTACGATGGGAGAAGGTCGAATTTGGCGGCGCCGAACAAGCGGCAATAAATTAACTGCAATCATGCAGGTGCGCAACGAGCAAGGCCGCTATTTGGAAGCGGTGCTCGGAGAGCTATCCAGCTTCGTCGACGGGATCGTTATTGTAGATGATGCCAGCACGGACGATACGTATGACATTTGCCGCTCCTTCGATAAGGTGGAGAAGCTTGTACGGCTGGAAGAGCCTCTCTTCGAGCAGGAATGGAAACTCCGGTCGCGGCTGTGGCAGGAAGCTGCCGATACCGAGCCAGATTGGGTGCTTTCCGTCGACGCCGATGAAATCTACGAGCAGCGTGCCAAAAAACAAATTCGCAGCCTCATCGATCAGGATCGGTACGATTGGGTTGCTTTTCGCATGTTCGATATGTGGGGTTCGCTTACGCATTACCGCGAGGATGAATGGTGGAATCTGCATAAACGCCATTCCATGACGCTTGTCCGTTACATGCCGGGGTATCCATACAGCTATCCGCAATGGGAGCATCACGTACCGCGCCTCCCTCTTAGCTGCGCAGCATTGCAAGGTGTCGCTACCGAGCTTCGCGTCAAGCATCTCGGCTGGGCGGGAAGCGAGGAGGAACGCAAGGCGAAGTACGAGCGCTATAAGCAATACGACCCGTATGGCAAATGGGGCAGCCTGGCGCACTATGAATCGATACTCGATCCGAAGCCGAATCTTATACGTTGGCGCGAGGAGGTAGATATAGGTTGAAGCAGACATCGGTTACGATATTGACACACAGCTTTCTTGACGGGTATACGCAAAATATTTCCCGACCGTTCGGCGGCGGACTGGAGCGGTATATTCTCTCCCTATGCCGCGTCATTGCCGCGATGGGTCTTCAGCCTATCGTCTATCAGCTATCCTACTTCGGAAGCTTCGACTCCGAATACGAGAGCATTCCCGTTCGCGGCTGGACTTATGACACGGAGCGGATAGGCGCTGCCTTCGAGACGATGGCCGCCGCGGCCGAGGGACTTATTATTTATGCGAGCTGTATATGGCAGCCCATTCGTTACCGTCCCGGAAGCATCGGCATCTGCCACGGCATTAGCTGGGATCGGCAAGCAATGCCACATCAAGCGAAGCTTGAGCTCGCCTCTGTGATTAATAACGCCGTCTCGCAATTGGATGTGGTCGTGTCTGTGGACTCGCAATTTTTAACCTACTGCCGGTCGGTATGCGAATTTATAGATTCAAGACGCATCCCCCTATTGCCCAATTCGGTGGATACGTCTTGGTTCACGCCTCCAACCGACAAGGATGAGGCGGGCGGACAAATGCTCCGCATCCTCTATCCAAGGAGGCTTAGCTTTGAGAGAGGTATCGTCCCGATGATGCTGCTCGCCGATTCGATTCTTCGCGATTATCCGAATGTGATTATCGAGTTCGCAGGCGAGCTCGTAGAGAATACACCAGTCGCGGCCGCCTTCCGGCTTTGGCGTGATGCTCATCTCCATCAGGCTCGAATCGAACAACGGGTATACGACTTCGATGATGTACGCAGCGCCTATATCAACGCAGATATAGCCGTCATACCGACAATTTATTCTGAAGGAACGTCGCTCGCATGCCTAGAAGCGATGAGCTGCGGACTTCCTGTCGTCGCCAGCAATGTAGGCGGGCTTAACGATATTGTGATCGATGGGCTGAATGGTCGCAAGACGCCTCCAAGCTCCGCTTCGCTTGAGGCTGCGGTTCGTTCATTGTTGGACAATAAGGAGGAACGGCTTCGAATGGGCCGCATGGCGAGACAGACTGCTTTATCGTTCGACCACGGCAAGTGGGAAGCGGCATGGACGGCCATTATTGCGGAGCAGCTTGCCGATCATTGAACAGGAAGCGCCTAATGCACGTATAGATGACAAAGTAGATGATGGCATTGATAACGGCAGATATGAGAAAAAGGATTGCGCCGCTGTAAAGAATATTTTGTCCGTTCATTTCGTCTATGAAGAAGAGCATAATAAATAGCGCCGCTGCAGCAATGTGCAGCACCAACTTAATGAAGATCGCGTACAACCGTTCCGACTTGACCATCATATGAATGACAAATGATACGGGAGCGCCTAACAATGCCGTTCCGATGAAGCAATAAATAACGACAATAAATATAGCTGGAAGAACAAAAAACATAAGAGAAATAATGAAGGCACTTAAAAGCGAAGACGTAAAAATGGATAGGAGTATGCTGACAAACGTATACAATGGCTTCACTAAAAACCACTCCCTCTTTGCTCGCTCTGCGGCTGCGGATTACTTCCATCCTAGCGGTTGAAAGAGGGATTCGGCAGTACTAAATTTTGTAGAACCGGCCTGATGCATCAGTTCCAGCCTTCATAGATCGGTATCGATAATCGCGCCAAGCGAATGGCTTTGCTATACGAATAGGAAGAAGCCTCAGCAATGTTATCCCCTCCGCGACGCCCATCCAACCCATGCTGCTGCAGAAGCTCTAAGTGCGCGTCCGCTCTATCGCACATCTCGTACATATATTCTCGCGTCAATCCCGCACTTGCGCTCACCGACTCGTTTGGCTTCTCAGCTTCAGTTCCATCCTTATCGGCATTTGCGTCAGATTCAAGATTGTTCCAATCGTCTTCGAGCTCCCGCAGCCAGCGTTCCAGCAGCTGACGATGAGCCCCGTCAAGCCGACCGATATGCCAGCCTACCCATTCCTGCGCCGCTTGGTCGCAGCCGCTCTCCAGCATAACTTCCGCGAGTTTAATAACGGCAGCCGCGCTGCTGCATATGACTCTTGAAGCGAGCAAGGAGGAGAGACGATGCTCCTCACCCGTAATCCGTATATAACTGCACAGCCGGTACAAGGGCGAGAGCAGCTGCGGCTTGAATCGCAAAGCCGACACGTAAGCTTCCAATACGCCGGCCCGATCCAATTGTTCCTCCTTCATCCGGCCAAGCAGATAAGCCGTACGGTACGTCCCTAGTCCCTCCTCCGTATGGTAGCGGCTTGGCGAAGCACCGATACGGAGCGCTTGCTCCGCCGCTTGAACAGCTTCACGCAATCTCCCTAAGCCTGCCAGCGCGATCGCCCTATAATGATACAAATCCGGATAATCCTCAGCCAGCCTTGAGCCTTGGGCGGCAACTTCCGCAGCCTCCGCATACTGGTGAAGCGCCAACAAAGAGCGCACCTCATATTTCACGGCCAAATGCATATAACTTAGCTTCTCGAAATCCGACTGCTGCCGCGCTGCGCGAAACGACTCCAAAGCCTTGGCCGGCATGCCTGCACGCAAATACTCGACCCCGATATTGTAGCGGTGAAAATAATTGTCCGGCTCTTCCGCTACGGCCAGCTCCAGCAGCCGCATATTGCGATGCTGTTTGTTCTTCTCGGCGATCACCTCTTGCCGGTATCCATAATGATACACTTTGACTTCGGTCATATAGAAAGCCGAATCCGGCCAGCGGCGCAGAATCGAAGCTGCTATCTGCTCATGAATCCGCCCCTCGAACCGGATATCGGGATCACTCTTGAACATGCGAAGGACAGGATGTACGCTCCCCCCGGCAGATCCCTCCATCTCGTCCTCGTTTTCATTCCCGTTTCGATCAGCCTTATTCCATATTTGCAAAAAGAGACCGCAGGCACGAGACTCATCCATATACTTCAGCAGCTCCTCGCCCGCTCCCGTTCCAAGGCGCTCATCTGCGTCCAAGAACAAGATCCACTCGCCTGTTGCGATCTCCAAGCCTGCATTGCGCGCTTTCGCGAAGTCATTGTCCCATTGCTCATGTATGACGATCGCGCCGAACGATTCCGCTATCTCTACCGTTCGGTCCGTCGAACCCGTGTCCACCACAATGATCTCGTTCACAATTCCCCATACGCTCTGCAAGCATGATGGAAGCATACGCTCTTCGTTTCTAACGATCATACATAAGGAAATGTGCTTCCGGTGCTTCGCCATTCGCGCGCCTCCTTTGCCTTCCATTCCAAGTCGTCCGCCAACCGAGCGCTTCCAATCTGGCGATCGCATCTGTCAGCCGCGCCCCGTCATCCTCATACCTGCTTCCGTCCCAGCCCCGGCTGCTTACTAGTGGATCACCCGACAACCGCACAGCCGCAAGCGCCAGTTGCAAGCTCGAAGACGCCGCACCCATACGCAGCTTCGTTTCCACCTTAGAACCTGCAGCATGAGCAGTCACAGCCGGCGTTTGCTCCTCTTTGGCGGCAATGCCTCCCTCGAACATGGCGAGCGCCTCGCTAAACAAATAGTTGTTGTACAGCAGCTCGCCTAATCTGAGCCAATGGCCGCGGGCAAGCTCCCCCTTGACTGCAAAACGTCTCAGCATCAGCTCGGCCGCCGCCTCGTTATATCCCTCGTCATAAAGCGCCTGTTCGAACATGATGTCCAGCTTCTCCATCGCAGCCGTCAAACGGGCTGCCAGCCGCAGCATGCCATGTGTTACCGCCCGTCTTACCAATTGCGCCTCGCAGACGCTATCCTTTGATCCGCTCAGCCAGCTTTGCCAAAATTCATCGCGAATAGGAGCGCCAAGCATTACAACCTCGATCTGCTTGAAACGCGCGAGCGTACATTGCGTTCCCGCAGCTTGAACAATACGCGCCAAAGTAATAGGAGGCAACGGCAACCCCTCGTTCCACCAGCACAAAGCCGCATCCAGCGCCGCTGCCTCGTCGCCGCCCAGAAGCTGTACGTGCATCATAAGCAGCTTGGCTGCTTCCGCATATTGCCCTGTCCCGATCAGTGCATCGGCTATTAGGCGTGTATCAGTCGATAGCCCTTTTCCTTTGCGCCCTTGAATCGATTGCTCTCTCCAGATGGGCATCGCGATCCGATAAGCGCCGATCTCGCACATGGCTCTTGCAAGCTGCCTCAAGCCGTTATCGCTCTCTTCCCCTGTATACACCGCTAGTTGGTCGCGAATATGGGTATCTCCCGCTCCGCGCAGAAGCATCGCATAAGCAAGACCGTTAAGCGCTGGCTGCCAGTCCGGCCGATCGTCCAAGGCTTCCTCATACATATGCAGCGCTTTTTCCGATTGGCCAAGCTTAACGAGTACATCGCCAAGACCGCACTTTGCGCGATAGCTGCTTGCTCCAGCCTCGGATATATAGCTGACAGGCACAGCGCCGCTTTTGTGTATGCCCTTCTCGAGCTCGATAGCTGTTTCGTAGGCTGCCTTCGCTTCGGGCAACAGCTGGAGAGCTTGCAGCGCCACTCCATGCAGCCAATAAAGATCGGTATAATCGCTATATATCCCCGTTTCCTTTTGCAAAAGCTCCTCCGCCGCTTCCATGCGGTTCAATGTTATAAGCGTCTTCGCGTAATCGCGTACAAGAGTCGGCCGATAGGGCGCATCATGCTCCACCGCATCAAGCGACTGAAGGAACGTTCGACTGGCCGCCTCTGCCTGGCCCAATTGACACTGTGTCACGCCAAGGTTATATAGACAAAAAGGATCATTCGGGCGCCTAGCCAGCTGACCCTTAATGATCCGTAAATTACGTTTTGCCTTCGACTTGCGCGTCATGGTGTCCGGCACGTAACCGTCATGGCCGATGACGATACCGCTAGTGCTTAGCGGCCCGTCTACATCGTACATGCGGCCTTCACTCGCGCCTGTGCCAATCCGGACGAGCTGTTCATGGATTTCGCYGTAATAGACGAAGCCGTAATCCGCGCGGAACAATCTGACCGCATCGCTCGTCAGCTTCGGAACAACAGCATCGCCTGCGGTCAACTCATGCTGCATCGGCAGCCGAAGGGCAGCTTCCGTCGTCCGCTTCAGCTCTTCGCGGAGCATCTTGCCGGACTTCTCATTTGCTATCGCCCATTCATCGGCATCCAGCACAAGAACCCATACCGTTCTTGCATGCTTCAGCAGCTCATTCCGCGCCTTTGCAAAATCATCCTGCCATTCGACACTCAGCACCCTTGCCCCACATTGCTTCGCAATCTCGGCCGTATCGTCTGTCGAACCCGTATCGGCCACAACGATCTCGTCCGCGAAGCTCTTCACGCTAAGCAGGCAGCGCCTCAACACATCCGCCTCGTTCCGGGCAATCATGTGTACTCCGAGCAGCATGAGCCACCCTCCTGTTTCTTTTTTGTATTCTAGTTAAGTGCCTTGTCCGTTAAAATAAGAATCCACCGTCGTCGGACTCGCCGCTGTGCTGGAACGAAGCGCAAGCCTCGTAAATTTAAGAAACCGTTGCGGCACCAATACATCGACCGATCCAACCGCAATTCCCGTAACCGTATCGACATCCACATACCAGTTCGTACCGTTGGCGCTAATCTCAACGCGCGCATCCACTTTGTTCGTACCCGGACCTTTGTTGTAGACGAAGAAAGAATAGTTGCCGAATACGCTCGTCGTAACCGCTGGCAGAGCCGTGTAGGCATCGCCTGTCACCTGATCGAGGTAGGCTGTCTCTTGGAAGCTCTTCTGTGAGATCGAAGTGACGCTGCTAAGCGATCCCGTCGTGATCGTCGTACCCATCACTGCACCCAATGTACCCGCTGTAATTGTCGTGCCAAGCACCGCGTTCAGCGTTCCCGCTGTAATTGTTGTCCCAAGCACAGCATCCAGCGTTCCCGCTGTAATTGTTGTGCCAAGCACAGCATCCAGCGTTCCCGCTGTAATTGTTGTGCCAAGCACCACGTCCAGCGTTCCCGCCGTGATCGTTGCGCCGAGCACCGCGTCCAACGTTCCCGCCGTGATCGTTGCGCCGAGCACCGCGTCCAACGTTCCCGCCGTGATCGTTGCGCCGAGCACCGCGTCCAACGTTCCCGCCGTGATCGTCGCGCCCATTACGGAGTTGATCGTACCGGCTGTAATCGTTACCCCCATCAAGTTGCTGATTGTTCCGTCCAGCATGATGTTGAGGATATGTCCATCTGTATCCGTGGACAGCGCTCTTGCAGTTGATGCATTGTCCTTCCCGAATATGAGCGTCCGTAAATTGTCCGGATTCGGGTTAAACGACGAGAAGTTTGGCATTAACTATCACCCTTTCCACACCATGAGACTTATAGTTTGACCGACAACGAGGGAGATGACGGCCCCATGCTATTGCGCTTGATAATAGACTGTCAGCTTCGTAGGCAATCCCGGATCGAGCGATCTCACCGATACTCTTACGAAACGCATGAATTTAGACGGGACGATAATATCCATCGAACCTCCGTTAATTTCACTTTCCATATCGACGAGATAATCACTGTCATTCGGCCCAATCTCCAGCTGTACGACCGCCCCCTTGCTGCCTCGGTTGACGATCGCATATGAAAACAGGCTTCTGTTGCTCATCTCCTGACTAGGAAGCGCCGTGAACTCATTCGTCGTCTCGACATTGCGATATACGACCTGACAGAACTTTCCGCCAGCAGGCGCTGGACAACGCCTCTTGCGGCCTGCTCGCTTCTGCATTCTTCCGCACGCTCCTGTCGCGTTATGTGTGCTGCGGGATTTTTTGGAATCCACTCCTTCACACCGTTTTGATTTAGCCACCGTCGCCTCCTCTCCCCCTCGTTGTCCATGTTTCGATACTGTATGCCACCTGCTACTAACCCGAAACGGCGTTTACAACAAGATGGAAGTACCTATATTTGTCTCTCTCGTTATTTCCCCAATCGATTCTAGCGAACAAGCCATATATTAATAGATAAGATCTCAAATCTTCTCTATTACAAATAAAGAAACGGAGGTGCGCGCGTGACCAATAATGCCGTCTTTAATAACGAAAACCATCCGCTGTACATGATGATTAACAATACCTATGTTGATCCTGCCTCCGTCTCACCGCCGGAAGGAGATGCCTCTACCAGCGGAAGATTGTATATGGTTACGACCTCAACGCTGGCCGTCTCATCCGGTCAGAATCAGCTCATTCAGATTACGAATCCGAACCTAAGCGACAGAAATCTGTACATCTCCCGTATATCGGGAGGCGTAAGCGCCGCTGCCACGCTTAATCTGTACTCCGGGGGAACAGTAAGCGGCGGGACGACGCCAACACCGTTCAATTGCTACTTCGGCAGCGCCTTGACGAGCATTGCATCGGCAAGAACGACAGCCGGCAGCGTAACAAGCACGCCCACGCTGTTCATGTCATCGCCGCTTGCAGCGGGAATGTTCACGATTGAATTCACGGGCGGCATCATCGTTCCGCCCAATCGCTCCATCACATTGTCCGTTGGACCAGGTGCGATTAGCGCAGGCTCGAATATTTCATGGTGGGAACATTAGATGCCTAACAACAATCCTCTTAATCGCTCTGACGACGAACTCCATGGCCAATTAGTCGATTCCTATGGACAGCCGGGCACAACCGCGCCCCCTCGGACTGGCGCCACGGCAGCTGCTAAACATTTTAACGTACAAGGATCGAACAGCGGGTCGCTTGGCATATTAGGCGGAACAGTAGATGTGTCGCTTCGGATCAATAATCCGTCTGCCAGCGGCAGAACAGTCATTATAGAGAGCATCGGAGGATACATCGACGTGTCGCTGAGCCTACTCTCCAGCTTTAACGGTCAAATGACTGCTTACAGCGGCGGCACGCTAACGTCTCCATCCGCAGCAACTCCTGCCAATCTGTTTTTGACAAGCGCGACGACAAGCGTTGCAACAGCCACCACCTCAACGAGCGGCATAACAGGCGGCACTTTGCTGCTATCCTATCCCATATATCCGGGGCCATTCCGATTTGCCCTGCCGAACCGCTTCAACCTGCCTTCCGGTACATCCCTTACCGTTAACGTAAAAGGCAGCCTTAGCTTGCTCGGCATCATCGGCACAGGCGTCTCCGTTAGCTGGATCGAAACGTAATATGGTAACTACGTCAGAGCCTGCTGGCCGTAACGGACACGAGCGACACTTAGCCCCCAATATCCCCGCTTCTGTGATCATTACGGACTGAGGAGACGCTAATTGATCATTTTACTGGCTAATTAGCGCCGTTTGGTGCAGATAGAGTCGCTAGAGTCCTCAATATTCGAAAAACGACCGATACCTCACAATTAGAGTCTCCATAGTCCGTAACTAGCAAGGCCTATTTTTTCAAAAAAAACAGAACGACAAAAAACCGTGCCTAGGTCAACAACGACCCTTGCACGGTTTCTAGGTATGCCGCAAGCTCTGCGCTTACGGGCTTTTTCAATTCTTTTTACAGTAGCTTCTCAATGTCGGACTTCATGTCCAATGGCTCGTCCGTCGATTCGAAGCGCTTCACGACATTACCCTCGCGGTCGATGAGAAACTTCGTAAAGTTCCATTTTATCGAGTTGCCTTCAAGGTAATGCGGCAGCTTCTCCGACAAGAACGCGTTCAGCATTTTGCCGCTCGGCTCGTCCGTATTGAAGCCTGCAAAAGGCGCTTGCTCGGTCAGATGGGCAAAGAGCGGATGCGCCGTCTCGTCACGCACATCCGTCTTCGCGAACAACGGGAACGTTACGCCGTAATTGATTTGGCAGAAGCTTTGTACATCGGAATTAGCGCCCGGCTCTTGCTCCCCGAACTGATTGCTTGGGAAGCCTAGAATCTCAAGTCCTTGATCCTTATATTGTTCGTACAGCTTCTGAAGATCGGTATATTGCGGCGTAAATCCACATTTGCTCGCCGTGTTGACAACGATCAACACCTTGCCTTTATAGTTGTCCATCGTTACTTGTTCACCTTTAATTGTTTCCAGCTCATAGGAATATACGCTCATTGTGAAGTCCTCCCGCAAAGTTAATTTGATAGATAGCAATTTAATTGTATGCAATTTATTTGACTTGTTTAGCATAACACTCCGAATGATCCATGTCAAACCGAACCTCTATTAGTCCCAAAAACCTTTACAGTCAGCGCGCTCGCCTTACAGAGGAAACACAACTGGAGTGTTCGGCTCGGGGGCGGCTGTAAGCGCGTATATGACCTTACAGCGACAGAGTAACCATGGTCCGCTTCGTGTAAGAGCAAATACGCTCTTACAGAGGAAACTCGGCCGATCAAGCGTGCAATAAGGGGCTGTCCCCAAAAAAGCATCTAAGCTTTTTAGGACAGCCCCTTTCGATTACTTGCCTATTTGCGGCCGTCCGCCCACTCGACGAACAACGAATAGTCCTGCTCCACTTGATTCGCATAAGAAATTGCCCACTGCGCGATCGACAGACAGAACGTATCCTCGTCCGGCCCCATCGCTTTTACAATTTCCTGCTCGCTATGATAAGAGAGAACGCCGCCTTCCACATCTGCATCCGCGCGCGCGTGCATTTTCGCCGTTAAGCGGCCCATCGTTTCCGTAACCGACAGCATATCTCCTGACGTCTCCAACGACTCGAGCTTCAACCGTTTCTTATAAGGCGAGCGCTCTCGAACATAGAAGTTCCGCTCACCGATCGTCAAGTAACCGAGATATGGATCTGCCGCATGATGCATCGCCTTCTGCGTCATCGTCACGCGTTTGCCTTGGTGCTCGAACTCCGACCAGAACGTCTCGTCATAAGGCATGAAGTACGCCGGCACGGGCACGCGCACCTCCTTCACCTCAAGCACGATGTCGTCATTGCCAAGCTCCTCATTGCCTGCCTCGATTAGCACATAATAACGGTCGAGTCCGATCGATGCCGTACCCGAGCCATGCTTCACTGCAATATCCTTAATGTGAAAATGCCGCAGCTCCTCCGCGTCATCAGCCGCTACTGTAGCGAGATATTCCGGCCATGCCGCCAGCAGCGCTTCCTTCTCCTCGTCCGTAGGCGGCAATATTACCTCGTTGTACGCGAATTGCCGATGCTCTTGCACAAGCGCCGTTACTTTTTCCAAGAAATGCTGGTCTTGGCGTTTCTGCAGCTTTTTGAGCAGCTTCTTCACCGGCCCTTCAGCATGCTCTAGATCGATCTGGTACGAGCCCGGATCGTCCTTGCCTTTCGCGAACCTGCGCATCTGCTTGGAATACCCTTGCAAATACGTCTCAATCGCCGTCAACTGGCTGTCGATCGGCTGTCCCTTAAGCCGGCCTACAAGCGCGATGCTTACCGACATCCGCAGCAGATCGTAAAGATACGAGCCGAGATAACCTTCGTCGAAGTCGTTCACATCGTACACAAGCGCGCCCTTCTCATTGCGGAACGCACCGAAGTTCTCGAAATGCAGATCGCCTTGAATCCACGTCGGACGCGCAGGCGAAGTATGATAGGAAAACCATTCACGGCTTATGTCAAAATAAAATAAGTACGCGCTCCCGCGAAAAAAAGAGAATGGCGTCGCCGACATTTTGCGGTATTTCTCAGCTCGTTTGTCACTCTCCAGCATCATGATCTTGCTATCAAATTCTTGGAAGATTGCGGACAGTGTCCGCTTTCTTAATTTGTTGTGAGTCTGTTTAACCCGCTCGGTCCATTTTGCATCCATAGCTCTCTTCCTTCCTCCTTGCGAATCTTAAGTTACCAATACGTCAATAAATCTAGTCGGTTGCATGCTAACATTCTACACGGAGGAATGAATTTCCTGTTTGAATATGGAAGATGACTGCTTCACGCCCGCTGCAGACGCAAATATTCGCTCACCATAGCGAGCCGCCAAGGCACGATCATACCGAACGCCAATAAATAAAAAATAGCGCCGGTCTGCGGAATCGACATAAATTCCTCTACAGCCTGATGCATAACTAAACGGATGGCGAACAATACAATAATAATGACGATAAACGCCTTGGAGCGCCTTACGTAAATGTCCGATTGCACGCGCTCAAGCCTCGTCGTTACGATAAGCGGGAAAGCGAACAGCAGCAGTCCCGTGCCGAAGGCGGACACTCCCCACAACCACGGGATGTGGGTGATCGGGGCAACGAACATAATGAAGCCTGTCGCCATGCCTAGCGGCGGTATGATAATCTTCTTCAGCGTAGTAGGTTTCTTGCCAGCCCTCATGCGCAATATAATAAGCGTTACACCGGCAATAACGGATACGCATACAGATAAGAGCTGAACGATAGGAGTAGACCAAAACAACTTGCTTAACCTCCGATTCCGCCGCCCTATCAAGAGGCGGGTAAATAATAGATTTAGTAATTGTATTTTACCACATCAGAATGTTTAAGTACTTTACAGCGATAAAGCGTAAAGTAGATCATTCAGATTGGCGATAAAAACTTCTTTGCTTCCGAAGCGAGTTTGCTACGCAAACTTGTAGGACGCTCATCCTCGACATACTCCGATAGGAGTTTTTCTCACCACATCAGAATGTTGAACATAACCAAACAAGCAGGCGCCGCAAATCGCGGACACCTGCTCGTTATTTAGTATGAACCGCGGATGTGCGGATGAACCTGCTCCTGGTAGAAGACGCGCAATCTCTCCATCTCCTCATCGGAGAACGACGGTACGTTCATAGCCGCAAGGTTGTCTTCTACCTGACGCACGTTGCGGAAGCCCGGTATGACGCAAGTGACTGCAACATGATCGAGCAGCCAGCGCAGCGATGCCCGCGTCATATTGTCACGGCCTTCGGCTATCCAGCGGAGATGCTCGGCAAGCTCGACCCCCTTGGAGAAGCCAAGACCGGCGAACGTCTCGCCGACATTGAATTGCTCGCCGTTCTCGTTGAAGCGGCGATGGTCGTCCGCCTCGAACGTCGACGTATTCGTGAACTTGCCCGTGAGCAAGCCGCTCGCCAGCGGCAGCCTGACCAGAATGCCTACGCCCTTGCGATGGGCTTCATCAAGCAAGCTCTCCAGCGGCTTTTGGCGGAAAATATTAAAAATAATTTGCAGCGCTCTTACATTCGGCTGCTCCAGACAGTATAAGCCCTCTTCGACCGACTCGACGCTAACGCCGTACTCGCGGATCTTCCCTTCCGCCTTCAGTTTGTCGAGCACTCCGAACACGCTGCCGTCCTTCAATATGTCAAGCGGCGGGCAATGAATTTGGTACAGGTCGATTCGTTCCCTCTCCAGCCGCTTCAAGCTCGCCTCGCAATAAGCGCGAACCGCCGCCTCCGAATAGGTAGCCGGATCGTGAATGTCGCCCGCCCGGCAAAACTTTGTTGCTATGTAGATAGAATCTTCTTTGCCCTTCGTCGCCCTTGCGAGCAGTCGCTCGCTTCGGCCGTCGCCGTATACGTCTGCCGTATCGAAGAAGTTGACGCCCGCATCCATTGCGGCTGCAAGGGCGGCAAGCGATTCTGCGTCGCTCGTATTGCCCCATGATCCTCCGATCGCCCAAGTACCGAAGCTGATCTCACTCACATGAAGCTCTGATGATCCTAATTGACGGTATTGCATAATGGATTCCGACCTCCAACGCTTGATTTTATGCGCAATGTGGATATGGTAATTGCAGCGCTTTCTTAGCCGCTCCTCCATCATACCCCTCCCGCCTATGCACATGCAAACACAAACGGGAAGCCGCTTCTGAATAAGCGACTCCCCGTTTTTTTCGTTGTCTTCCGTGCACGCGTTAGCCCCGCGGAATAAAACCGCTAATATCGACGCCAAGATTTTGTGCCAGCTTCATCCCGAGCGTATGATCTGCGCGGAAAAAGTTGCAGATCGCGCGCAGTCTGATCTCGTCATTCGTCTGCTTAAGCTCATCCGTCAAGTTCGAAATCAGATTGCTGCGTTGCTGCTCTGGCAGCGAACGGTAACGTTCTCCCGCTTGCGTGAAGTCGTCCGTTTTGTCGATGCGCTGACGTCCTGCCATGCCGTGCAGCGGCATCCTTGAATCGGCATAAGCCGCATTCTCCTTCGGACTGCTCTGCGAGCTGTTCGGTTCGTAATTAACCGGAGATGGATCGACCTTCATTGTCATTGCGCCATCGCGCTGATGATTGCGTACCGGTGCGTACGGACAGTTGATCGGAATGTGCAAGTAGTTCGCTCCAAGTCGATACCGCTGCGTATCCGGATAAGAGAATAGGCGGCCTTGGAGCAGCTTGTCTTCCGACGGCTCAATGCCTGGCACGAGCGCGCTCGGCGAGAACGCCGACTGCTCAACTTCGGCGAAATAGTTGACCGGGTTACGGTTCAACGTCATCGTGCCAACGCGAATTAGCGGGTACATATCCTCCGGCCATACTTTCGTCGGGTCGAGYGGATCGAAAGCATATCGATCGACATGATCAACAGGCATGATTTGCACTTGCAGCGCCCATTCCGGATAGGAGCCCAGTTCGATAGAGTCGTACAAGTCGCGAGTAGCATGATTGAAGTCCTGGGCTTGCACGGCAGATGCTTCCTCTGCCGTAAAGTTGCGAACACCTTGCTGCGACTTCCAAGTATATTTTACATAGACGATCTGGCCGCTCTCATTAACCCACTTGAAAGCATGAACGCCGAATCCATCCATCTCCCGGTAATTAGCAGGCGTGCCGTCATCGGAAAATAACCATGTCAGCATATGCGTGGATTCCGGCGACAGCGTCATGAAATCCCAATAGCGAGCCGGATCTTGTATATTCGTGTTCGGAGCAGGCTTCAGCGAATGTACCATATCGGGAAACTTCATCGCATCGCGGATGAAGAAGACGGGAAGATGGTTGCCGACAATATCATAATTGCCTTCCTGCGTATAAAACTTGACGGCGAAGCCGCGAGGATTGCGCAGCGTCTCCGGTGAGCCCGTTCCGTTAATAACGGTGGAGAAACGAACGAATACCGGCGTTTCTTCTCCCTCCGCTTGCAGGAAGTGAGCCCTCGTATAAGCTTTCATGCTAGCTTCGGTGCGGAATACGCCATGCGCTCCCGCTCCGCGGGCATGAACGACGCGCTCCGGAATACGCTCACGGTCAAAGTGGGCCAGCTTCTCGAGCAGATGGTAGTCTTCGAGCAGCGCCGGACCGCGCTGTCCCGCTGTACGGGAATTCTGATTATCGCCAACCGGCGTTCCTTGGTTCGTTGTTAAATGATTGTTCATAGGGCACACCTCATCATTCGTATATTTAGACTTGATCTAAATCTTATATACTTATGATAAGGTTATGCGCGTGGCCTGTCATGAAATCAACATGAACGGTTCATGAATAATAGATGAAGAATGAAGCGGAGGCAATTAATCGGCTAACCGATAACCGACACCGCGCACCGTCACGATATATTTTGGCGCAACGGCGCTGTCCTTCAGCTTTTTGCGAAGACTCTTTATATGAACGTCAACCACATTGCTGCCTCCATAGAATTGAAGCCCCCATACCGTATCCAGCATCGATTCCCTCGTAAGAACAGAGCCGTCCGACGTCAGGAAGAAGAGCAGCAGATCGTATTCCGTCTTCGTCAAGTCGATCCGATTGGTCCCTTGAACGACGGTCATCTTCTTCTTGTCCACGCGAATATCCTTGAACGCGATCGTCTCATCGGACACGCCTGCAGTTGGGCGATTCATTAACATCTGATTAATTCGGTTCAGCGCCTCGTCCGGGCTGGCAGGCCATACGAGCAGTTCCGCTCCGCCAAGAGCAGCTTCGCCGTTATGATTAGACGATTGCTGATCCGTCAACACGAGAACAGGAACGCCGGATCGATCGGCAAATTCTATTAATGCAGCGCCGTCCTGAAGCGTGTTGCTGCTCCCGGCCCGCGTAACCGGAATCGCATCATATACGAGCAGCTCCGGCTTCAAGCTCTGGAGCATGCTCGAATCAAAGTCATGAAGCGAGAACACATCGAAGCATTCCGCGGATAAAGTGATTAGCAGTCCTTTGACCCGCTCAGGCAATGGACTGATGATCATAACGCGCTTCGTTAGCGAACAAAGCACGCCGCCTAGACCAGCTTCTGCTGTCCCGAGCATCGATGCACCGACGACAGCATCCATATCCATTTTAACGATTACTTCGTCGCGCATTGACCGCACACTCCTTCAAGTACGACATGAGCGTGCGCAATCGCATACCCTGTAGACGATTGTACCGATTTGATCCATGCTTCCGGCAATTCGTCCATCACTTCATCAACCCGTCCGCATTTCGAACAAACAATATGCTGATGTTCCTCTGTCCGGGCATCGTAGCGGCTAACCGCCTCGCCAAGCTTCAACTCCCGGATAAGTCCGACATCCGTCAAGTACCGAAGCGAATTGTATACCGTCCCGTATGCGAAGTTAAAGCCTTTGCTGCGAAGCCGCTCAATGACGTCGGCCGCTGTTGGATGGTCCTCAGCATGCTGCACCACTTCGTAGATTGCTTTGCGCTGTATCGTTAAATTAATTTTGGTCATTATGAATCACCTTCTCATTAATATGATTTAGACTAAGTATAAATCTATTTACATAGTTGGTCAATTGAAGGTTATGGAACGTTATCCGGATTAGCCGCTTGTTCAGCGTTTTCGTTATATTGACACAATAACCGTTATAATGACCTTTATTGCCTCGGAAATATACTTTTGTTTGCGCATTTTAGATTGTTAAAAAAATATTGTCGAATTAATTATCTGAATATTTACAAAATTAAAAAAATAGAATATACTTAGCCTATCTCAAACGGATAGGAGGTAGCCGCAAGCATCACATATCCATTGTCCATTTGGGAATCTTGATTAACTCGCCGCTTACGGAGGCGAATTCCATAAGAGAGGGGATAGTCCATTGAAGGCTGTTAGCGAAGCATGTCTTCCATAAAAGCAGAAAGGAGTATCCGAAGTGTTAATCCAAGACATGCGGGGAAGCAGAGTCGTCCATCGTTGATATCGAGCTTGTCATCCGGTACTTATCGAAAGGGATTGATCGGAAAATAATGAATACATGCAAAGGGATTGGAGCGTTAAAATAAATTGAATATTAGTAGCAAGTGCACGTAAAGGGATTCTGGTTATCATCGATAAGCAGAATCCCTTTTTATGCGTTTGCAGGACCTTATAAGATAGGCGATAACAGCCTTGAGACCGATTCCTTGAACTTATTCATAAGCGGACGAGACATATACAGCTCCTTGGTTAGCTGCTGGCAATATTCGATATCTTGCTCGAAAATGCGTTGCAGCTTGGCAGCCGTCTGCGTATTATATAGAAACGCATTCATTTCAAAATTAAGCTTGAAGCTCCTGATGTCCAGATTCGCCGTTCCAACCGAGGCAATCTTGCCATCGATAACGAGCGTCTTCGCATGAAGGAACCCCTTCTCATACATGAACACCTTCACTCCGCCGGCAAGCAGCTCCCCCAAATACGAATGCGTTGCCCAATAGACGAAGAAGTGATCGCGCTTGCGCGGCAGCATAATACGCACCTCGACACCCGATAGCGCAGCGATCTTAAGCGCCGTCATCAAGCTCTCGTCGGGGACAAAATACGGCGTTTGGAGGCAGATCGTTTTTTTGGCGGCATAGATCATTTTGATATAAGCGTCCTTGATCTGTTGGTACTCGGTATCCGGTCCGCTCGCGACGAGCTGCATATCGATATGGCCGACCCGCTCTTCCCTATACGGAAAGTAGTTTTTGTCCAGCTCGATTTTGCCGGAAGCGGCTAAATTCCAATCCATKAGAAACTGCGCTTGCATTTGCAGCACCGCATTGCCCTCGACTCTTAGATGCGTGTCGCGCCATTCGCCGAAGTGAGCATTCAAACCCAAGTATTCATCTCCGATGTTGAAGCCGCCAATATAGCCAATAGCGCCATCGATAATCGCAAGCTTGCGGTGATTGCGATAATTGATCTTCATATTCACATAAGGAATGCGCGAAGGGAAGAAAGCCGCCTCCTTGCCGCCTGCCGCCCGCAGCTCAGAGAAGAAGCGGCGCGGAAGATTGGAGCTTCCGATATGATCGTACAAGAATCTCACCTCGACGCCTTCGGCCGCCTTCACCGCAAGCGCCTTAACCAGCTTGCGTCCCAGCTCATCGTCCCGAACGATATAATAGACGAGATGGATATGATGCTGCGCCCCTTCGATGTCGTGCAGCAGAGCGTCGAACTTGCGATTGCCGTCCGTGAAGATCTCGACCGCATTATTGTTTGTAACGACCGCGAAACTCGAATTCAAATTCATGTACATCATATCTTGATACTGCTGCATCTCGCTGTCGGCGAACATAAATTCTGAGCTCTTCAGCTCGCGCTTCTGCCGATCAACCGTATCTTCAATAATACGCTGATTAACGCCCATGAGTTTGGTCAGCTTGCGTTTGCGAATTTTCTGGCCCAAAATCAAATAAAGAACGAAGCCGAGAACCGGAATGAACAACAGCACCATAAGCCAAGCCCAAGTTGAGCTGGCGTTTCGCCGCTCCAAGAAAATAATCGTAATAGCCAAAACAATATTAAGAACCAATATGATCGATACGATATTCTGCATAATTGCCATACATCTGTTGCACCTCAGTCACAAGTAAAAGTTAATGCGATCATACTCTATGCCCGAAGTATGTTCAAGTCTGAAAGTATGATAAAGTATGATATAAATATCAAGCGTATAAAGCTGACAAGGCCCTGGCGGCGACAGAAGCAGCACGGGAGGAACAATGATGGACTTACGAAAGCTTCGATTGGACGAACAAGCTCTTAGCACATTCAGCGAAGAGCGTGATGAATATGAACGCGACTACTCACGAATTATACAATCGCCCGCATTCCGCAGACTGCAAGGAAAATCGCAGGTGTTCGGCGCAGGTTCGGGCGACTATTATCGCACAAGGCTGACCCACTCGCTTGAGGTGTCGCAGATAGCTCGCGAGGTGGCACGAAGGCTTGGCAAGCAATATTCTTTTCTTTCCTTGGGCGAGCATCCTGGTCTTATGCTTGAGCCAGCCGTTGTGGAAATCGCCGCACTGGCGCATGACCTTGGGCATCCGCCATTCGGTCACAAGGGCGAAGAGGTGCTTAATTCGCTGCTGAGCGAGGAATATGGCATTAAGTACGAGGGCAATGCGCAGAACTTCCGAATCCTGATGTTTCTCGAGAAACGCGCGGGAAGCGGCAGCGGGCTCGATCTGACCGCAGCGGTACTGCTGGCCGTGAACAAATACCCTTTTGGGCTTGACGAGCCTGGCAGGCTCAAGGGCGTATACGGCACGGAATGGACAGAGATCGAACAGCTGCGAAACCTATGGAATATGCCCCTAGGCTGCTCCACACTCGAAGCGCAACTGATGGACCTATGCGATGATATCGCGTATTCCACGCACGATATCGAGGACGGTATTCGGGCCGGCAAAATTCAGATGAACCGCGCCTTCTTCGAAGACAGCCGCCTCATCGACCATCTCGTACAAGAGATTGTGAACGACAAAGGCAATATGGGCGTCGGCTGGGACCAGGTCGACATCCCTGCGATGGTGAAACGTGTGCTTGGCTCTTATTTCGAGCAATGGGAAGCGCTGTATGTTGGCTGCGACCGTGAGCCTTCGCGTGCAAGACGCGAGATGAAGGCGCGCTGGGTAAGCATCTTCGCCGGCAAGGTTGGCATTATTGATGATCAAGGCAAAAGCTGGAAGAAAGTAACGTTCGTGGACGGCGGCAAGCAGGACATCGAGCTGCTGCGCACGATGGAAATATTGAAGAAGCTGGCATGGGTAACGCTTATCAAGGATTTCCGTGTACAGCGTCTCCAAATGCGCAGCGAAATTATGATCCGCCGTCTGTGGGACAGCTTCAAAGTGCCCGAGTACGGCCGGCTGCTTATTCCGCCGGATTGGATCGATAACTTCGAGCATCACCGCAGCAAATGGAGTTGGCCGCGCTTCGTGGCGGATTACATCTCCGGCATGACGGACGCATACGCCGAGAAAGTGTATGCCGAGTTATATGCGAGCAAGTCAGGCTCGATTTATGAGGTAGACTAAAGAGACAACAACAAAGCCGCCAATGCATTGAGATGCTGAGCATCTCTCCTGCCTTGGCGGTTTTATTCATGTTCTAACTATATGTTGCTTACCGCACTGGCCGCAAGCGATGTAATGTAGTCGAAGAAGCGGTCCGGATCAACGTCGTAGACGAGGCTGACCGGCCTGCCTCCTTCCTTCTCGATCGTACGGCCTTGGCTAGGTCCTTCATCAATAACCGCGCTATGAACGGTCTTCACCTTAACAAGATCCGGGTTGCCGAGGGCAGCCGTCGTCAGCACATCCCACAAATAATACGTGGAGTTTGTCTCCATATACGTAAGCGGCGGACATACAGCATAACATTGCCCAACGAAATCAACACCCTCATGCTTGCGCAGCGAAGCCCAGCGGTTGCGCACCGCTACCGTTAGCGGCACTTTAATCGTACTTTCGAGTGCAACGAGCGTAATGGCAAGACTGCTTGCCCAGACCCTGGCTGCCGCCTCCGGATCCCAATAAGCGTTCCACTCAGCCGTTCCGTCATGCTCCGGCTCCAGCACATTGCCCTTCTCATTAAATGTTCCACCCATCCATACGAGACGCTCAATCTTGTCCTCAATGTCCGGCGCATCGTCCAGCGCTCTGGCCAGATCAGTGAGCGGACCCGTGAACAGCAGCGTCACCTTCTCCTCCGACTCGCGCAGCTTCTGAATCATATGCTTATGGGCAGGCAGATCGGATACGGCCGTCACCATCGTTCCCGATTCGTTCAAGATCGGCAGCGCATCTACATAGAACGTATGCATCCGCCATTCCGCAGGAAACGGATTAACGCCGCGTGAATTCGACCGAGCAACCTCGATAGCATCGCTGTCAGCGGCGCTTCCGAAGCGGTCGATGATTTTGCGGCTGGCCTTCACACCCGGTTCCAAGTAGCCGTCTGCTGGAATAACGGAAACACCCGTCAGTTCAACATTTTTCATCTGAAGCAGCAGAAACAGCGATACAAGATCGTCAACCCCTGCATCATGATTAAAATATAACTTCATATCCATCGCTCCTGTCTATTCTCAAGTATAAAACGATATATCGTTTGTCCATCCTAGTGGTGAGGAGGTGAATGTCAATGGCTAAGGATGTATTATGTGAAGTCAACTCCTGCAAGTATTGGGCAGCGGGTAATCATTGCGCCGCATCATCGATTTATGTCGTCAGCAACCGCGGCAAACAAGCGAGCAATTCCGAAGAAACCGACTGCAAAACGTTCGAACCAAAGATTTAATCGTACGAAGACGTCTTACATTAACAATGAGAAAGCGACGCAAGGCGACTGCCCGCGATCGGCTGTCCTAACCTTCTGGATCCGATTGGCTCTGTCTTCCTTGCGCCGCTGCTATTACGCCTATTTGCTAACCGGTATAACGCCGTAATGCTCCTCAAGCGTATCCCCGCTTTGCACAAGCTCTTGCGCCAATTCTTTGCCTACATAACGCAGATGCCATGGCTCGTATTGATATGTCGTAATGTCATCCTTGCCTTGCGGGTAACGCACGATGAATCCGTAATCCGCCGCATGCTCGTCAAGCCATGCCGACTCCGGCATATCGCCGAAGCAGTCTTCTACCGCACAGCTGCCATCGCTGGCCGTTACATCGATAGCCAGTCCCGTCTCATGCTCGCTTGTGCCCGGCACAGCACTGTATGTTTTAGCTTTCTCTAGGCCGTCTTTCTTCACATAGCGGTCAAAAAGCGACGTTTGCGTCGCATGCGAACGATAAGCAGATACGCCCGCAAGCGGCATGCCGTCCGCGTCTGCCGCCGCAAACAGTTGTTCAAGGGCGGTTGCAGCTTCTTGGCGCATCTTTCGCTTCTCGATTTTTTCATTAAATACGAATCGCACATCGGGATATACCAAGTCCGTTGGATTGTAATCCTCAGGCAGCATATTGACTGGATTAACCAGTGCCGTCACACTATCCGGCTCGGCAACGACGACCATTTCTTCCTGCGTCCTTACAGGATCTTGGGCTTGAACGTCAGGCGTGTCGCTTGGCTGCACCACGGTTTCTCCGGGATCGGCTTCGGCTTGTCCATCGCTAGCGAATATATTGCCCCACATCGTCTCCAGCGTTCCTGTCTTCACGAAGGAATAACCGATTGTGATGAGAAGGCATAATAATAAGATGAATCCTATTCTTCTTCGTCTTTTCATATTGCACCTCTTGCATTTATTTTTTTCCTAATAATTCTAATTCATTCATGGTATATGCTGAATACTTATTGTATAACAAAGTTATAGACTAGTGTAACCCGCCAAAAGTTACACTCCATTCGTTAGGATTAAATGAAAATAATGAGAACATCAATAATTCCGAAAATGATAATGATGTCAGTAAATTTTGTCTTGGACAATGAGGGGTCATTTGCCTTTGACATTGCGTGCTGAAAAAGAGCATAATGGTTGTAAATGAGTCGTAAACATTTATATTACTTGAAGCTTGCTGGCTACTCCGAGAGATAGCCTGTTTTTGCTGTGAAAGGTAGGCGATTATGTGTCATCTATAGCACCGAAACGTATCCTGAGCACTCGTCCCATCCTATTTTTCTCGTTTATTCTGCTTCTCAAAAGCTACTTAACTTGGATGGTTGTTTTTGAGGGTGGCGTATCGTGGACGACAATACTCAAGGAAGTTCCGTTCGTTCTCATCGTATTCTGCTTGATCGAATGGTTCGCATCGAAGCGGAAGCTTGTTTATTATTTGATTGCCAATCTAGTAATGACGCTTATACTATTCGCCGTTCTTATGTATTACAAGTATTATGGCGTCATCGTCACATACTTTGCTTTGGCCCAGGTCAATCAGGTTACCGCCGTCAAAAACAGCGTGTTCTCGCTGATGGACCCGTATTATTTGTTTATTTTCACCGACATCATCATTATGGCCGTTCTCCTGTTCGCCCGCAAAAAAGCGATCAACTGGAAGAAGGAAAGCTCGAAGAAGGAAAACAAACGTCTCGTTGTCGCTTTGTTTACGATTTCGATCGGCTTGTGCTTATTCAATATCCTGCCTAACCGTGCCAGCATGAATGAAATCGTGAAGGCCGAGCAGATGGGCATTCTCAACTATGAAGCGTACATGATCTTCTCGAACAAGGATCTCGAGTATGTCGACCCGAATCAAATTACGCAGCCCAAAATCGATTCGCTTAAAAACGCTCAACCGCCAATTGAGCCTATACTTTATAAATCGGCCGAAGGCAAAAATCTGATAATAGTTCAGATGGAATCTTTCCAAAACTTTCTCGTCAACCTGACGATCGACGGAAAAGAAATTACGCCGAACTTCAACAAGCTCGTGAATGAGAATTATTATTTCAAACATTTTTACCAGCAGGTTGGACAAGGTAACACATCCGACGCAGAGTTCGTCGTCAACTCGTCGCTGTATATACCGCCGCGCGGCGCAGCAACGCAGATGTATGCCGACAAAGAGCTTCCAAGCTTGCCGAAGCTGCTGAAAGCAAACGGCTATGATACGACTACTTTCCACACGAACGTCGTAGAGTTCTGGAATCGCGGCGAGCTTTATAAGGCACTTGGATTCGACCGTTATTACGATCAGAAGTTTTTTGGACATGAAGATACGGTATTCTTCGGTCCTTCCGATGAAATGCTGTACGCGAAGACTGCAGCAGAGCTGGAGCGCATGAGCGAAAGCGGCAAGCCTTTCTACTCGCATGTTATCTCGATGACATCGCATCACCCGTTCTCGATACCGGAAGACAAGTATCAAATGGAGCTTCCAGAACGCTATGAAGGCACGTTCGTAGGCGACTACATTCGCGGTCAGAACTATGCCGATTATGCGCTTGGACTTTTCATTCAAGACTTGAAGGATCGCGGCATATGGGATAATAGCTTGATCGTCATGTACGGCGACCATCTCGGCCTTCCGATCTACTCGCTGGATCGCGATGACAAAGAGCTTATGGCTGAAATTTACGGACGTGAATACGGTTATACCGATATGATTAACATCCCGCTCGTAATCATTAACCCTAGCGCTCCTGAAGCGAAAGTGTATGACCAATTGGGCGGTCAGATTGACGTATTGCCAACCGTGGCGAACTTGCTTGGCGTATCGCTCGACAACCAAATTCACTTCGGTCAGGACTTGTTCAATCAAACGTACAATGTGCTTCCGCAACGTTATTATTTGCCGAGCGGCTCATTCTTAAGCAGCCAAGAGCTGTTTATGTCTGGCAGCGGCTATGACGACGGCAAACATCTACCTCTCGCTGGCGACGGCGTGAACGAGCAGGAAGCAACGGAAGACGAGTACCAGCGTGCGCTGGAGCTTCTCAAGCTGTCCGACAGCTACGTGAACTCGTTGCCGAGCTGGAAGACAGACAAGTAAGTAACCGATAGCCAGCTAAGCTGATAGTTGAATATGCAGGTGAAGAACACCGCCTATCCTTTGGACGAATGTCCTTGGGATAGCGGTGTTTTTTGATCTTATCTTATCCTATTTGCTCTGCATCGCCGCTCAACACAATTGTCGCTCTCACCAACCATAAGCTGTGTTTCGCATCTTATCCCATACCAGTAACCTAAGTTTGCATGAATAGGATGCATTCCTCATCCTATTTGCTCTGCTTCGCCGCCCGCGCCCATCACAATCGTCGCTCTCACCAACCATAAGCTGTGTTTCGCATCTTATTCCATACAAGTAACTTAAGTTTGTACGAATAGGATGCATTCCTCATCCTATTTGCTCTGCAACGCCGCCCGCGCAGCGGATGAGACTGCTGTGGATAGCGCAATGCTTCATGCGACGCTTATGCCGGACGTTAGCTGCGGCAACAGAAAAGGGCCCGCTAAGCGCTCATATACGCTTAGCGGGCCCTTTCCTTGATCCGTTACAAGCTCTTAGCCGCCTCGAGCACTTCGGCTGCGTGGCCTTCCACGTTCACGCTGCGCCATTCCTTGGCGATCTTGCCTTGCTCATCCAGCAGGAAAGTCGAGCGCTCAATGCCCATGAACTCTTTGCCTTCCCAGCTGCGAAGCTTCCATACACCGAACAGCTCCGACACGGTATGCTCCGTATCCGACAGCAGCAGGAACGGCAGCTCATGCTTCTCGATGAATTGCTCATGCGACATCAGATCGTCTGGGCTAATGCCGATAACAGCCGTATTATGCTCAGCGAACTGTCCGTTGAAGTCGCGGAAGTCGCAGGATTCGGTCGTACAGCCCGGCGTCATATCCTTCGGATAAAAATAAATAACAAGCTTCTTGCCTGCATAATCAGCGAGTGCCGCTTCCTTGCCGTTAGATGCCTGCAGCTTGAAATTAGGCACCTGATCTCCTACCTGCAATACCGTTTGTCCCATCGCATATTCTCCTCTACTCTACTTATTATTAATTAATTTTGCTCGATGACGAGCTGTTGACCGCTCTCATATAAATGCAAC
The DNA here is from genome assembly GCF_052115185.1 of Paenibacillus sp. 2TAB19. Lineage (NCBI taxonomy): Bacteria > Bacillati > Bacillota > Bacilli > Caryophanales > Paenibacillaceae > Paenibacillus > Paenibacillus sp. 2TAB19. The sequence continues at coordinate 27,161 of NZ_JBFRGE010000021.1, forward strand.
TCACCAAGACCTCGTATGTCGGCAAGTATAGGGAAGCTCTCCGCCGTCTTATTCGTGAAGTGCCACCTGCCCCCTACCGTTCGAATAATGAACAGACCTTCATCATCGCCGATCGGATTAAAGCTGTCATCTCTCGTCTTGTACGTCGGTATGCCAAGCGCCTCGAGTGCATCCACTGCTGACCGCACATGGTGTGCCGGCAAACCAATTTCGCTAATGTTCAGCACATCCTGCTTCGCATCGAAAGGGCGGTCCACCTCGTTATCCATCGTATGACGCGCAATCAACTCCAATATATTACCCGCTGGATCGGCAAAATAGACCGAATGCGAATTCCACAAGGCACTATATGAGACATCCTCGCCTGCCTCAACGCCTAGCTGCACATGCCGGCTGATCCAAGCCTTCGCTTCATCCAGCTTATTCGATGGAATATTGAACGCGAAATGGTAATAAGGATCGTTTTCTGCGCTCTCCACGGATACGAACGTCAATCTAGAGTAGCCCGCCTGAAACGTAACACGCCCGCTCAAGCCTTCGTCTACAATCGGAAACTGCAGAGTTTCGTTGTAAAAGGATATAAGCCGATCCAACGGCTCAGCTGTTAGGAACTCCGCTCTGTCAATGAACATCGCATGCTTCATTCCTCTCGTAAAAGATAGACGCGCCCGTTACGAACGACTTAACGCTTTCGCGAGCATCGTCACCCGATCCGCCATATAAGCCCCATCCCAGCATGAGTTTCGTAAGCGCCGCTTCTACCGATAGCTTCTCGATCACAATCGCACCCGCCTCAATCAGCTTCAGCGACGAGGAATACATAGAATCCGAGCTGTCCTTAACCGGACAAAGGTAGACGTCAATCTGCTGTGTCTGGCAAGCTTCAATAAATCGAGTTAGGGAATACGGTTCTTCATCTACCGCGCAAGCCGTTCCCGAATGATGAAGATCATGCAGAATCGCCTTCGGCCGCCGCTCGTCACCCTCGCCAAACCGATAATAGCTATAATTCAATCCCGGATAGGGCTTCACGTATACGATGCTTGAATCTATAGCAAGCGATTCACTTTGCCATTCCGCCAAGCCGGTATCCTTCCGGCCGCGAAGCTGCTCCGGTGTCGGATTATGGTCATGCGCAAGCCGTACAAACTTACGATTGACCATTTTGCCGTAAGGCAGGTCATACGGACAACGAAACTGATCGGTGAACGATTCGCATTGCGTAATCCGAGTACCGAGATAGACAATGGGCTCGGCCTTGTCGTTCGCATAGACGACAAAAACGCCCGGCAGCTCGCCATCCAATATGTAATCTATCGAGTGGCTAAAGTTGCCGAGGCCGTTGCTCCGCTCGTCTTCTAAAGGATAATTGCTCGCCGTAAATACGAGCGGAATCGTAATATCAGCGAACAAGTAGCTGAACATCGCCGCTGAATATGCGAGCGTATCGGAGCCATGTGTCACAATTATGCCCGCATAGGACCGCCAGTCCGCTTCCTTGAGCGCGGCGGCTAAAATGCCCCAATGATTCGGCGTCATATTTTCGCTCAAAATATTAAGAGGCTGAATCGTATCCAATACGACTTCTTCGCGCTTCAAGCCGCTAGCCTGATAAGCGTCAAGCAAAGCATACGAGCCTGACTCATTCACCTGAATCTCGCGGCCTGCGCTTCTGCTGCCAATGGTCCCGCCTGTAAACACAATTAATAAGCGCTTCATAGACTTTACTCTTCCTTTCACCTAATCGACTATCCCTCTTATCGTATCGGCGATGCAGGAGAAGGTCAAACTGCATATAGAGATAGTGTAAGCGAATGAAGCAACGTCCATTCATCGTTACGCTTGTATGTTCCTACTCAGGCGATCGTTCCCACATCTCGTCAAGCTTTTCCAACAGATGCTCTCCCGTCCAATCTCCACGCAAATACTTTCTTAGCATGTCCGGTCCATTTTGCGTGTAATCCCCATTTTGAGCAAAGCCGCCTAATGTTCTCGTTCCCGCATAGCGTACAGGATTGTTATTCATAAGAATATAAGGAGCGAACGCTCCAGTTTTGAAAAACTCCGAGTCGTCCACATTATTATAGATCGGTATAACGCCGGTATCTTTGGCAAACTTCATATGGTTGTCTGTCGACGATAAGAAGGTGATCAGCTCCCATGCCTCGTTCTTATGCCCGGACTTGGACGAAATTCCCCATCCCGCCCCGCCGACACTGTAATAAGACACCCCATCGGGACCAGCTGGAAGCGGAGCAGTAGCCCAGATGCCGTACGCAAGCTTCTCCTCAATAAGCGCGATCGCGTCTGAATCTTGAATCAGCATCGCCGTCATGCCGTTCGCGAACGCTTCTACCTGCTCGTTGAACCCCCAATTAATAGATTCCGGAGGCGATGTGTCGGCGTATATATTCCGATACAGCTCTATAGCTTGGAGAGCTCCATCATCGGCAAATATAGACTTGCCGTCATGTCTGTACATCGGATCTCCCAGGTTCACATCGTCGCTGTTGTACGCCTGGATGATCTGATTCAACATTCGGGTAGCACCCGTTCCACCGCGGAAGGCATAGCCGAATTGGTTGCGCGGAGCGCTCGTAAGCTGCTTCCCGACAAAATACAACTGCTCCCACGTTTCAGGCACTTGAAGCGCCTTGGCTTCGAACAGATCTTTGCGATAATACAATTGCGACTGGTATAGACCGCTCGGAATGTAGTAAGGCGTACCGTCTAGACTGGTTGCAGCGGTACGAGCGTTCTCGCTTAACATGCTATATTGATCCCATTGCGCAACATAGGGCTGAAGGTTTTCAATAAGTCCCTCAGAGACAAGTGATTGCAAATTGCCGGTTCTCACTTCTACAATATCTATCCTTTGCTCCTCGCCAAGCAGCTTCATTATCGTCTTATCCGCCGTGGCGTAGTCGGTTGATACGAGTTCAACCTTAATGCTTGGATGCTGCCGTTCAAAAGCTTCAATAAGCGTCTGCAGCGATTTGGTTCGCACGTCATTAGGCAAGCTCTGTGCAATCCTAATCGTGATACGATCCGTCACACCAGGCGGACTGCTTTCTTGTCTGGTTATGTTCTCGTTATGAGAGGCGCATCCACTGAGCAAGATAAACACAAGTACGAGTAGTAGCAAAAGCTTATACCAGCCGCGCCTCCTCCACTTGTTATCCATTCCATACCCTCCCCGTAGCGCATTTCGTTGTGTCCTACCTTATTTATCGGTCGGCAACTCCCCATACAATACAGTTACGGCCTTGTTTCTTAGCGGAATATAATAAAATATCAGTTGCTTTCACGACATCGTCTGTCCATTCTCCCCGCCTTATAACGACGCCCAAGCTCCATATATACAAGACTGAGCAGCTGAATAATACGATTATGCGCCAAGTATCTGCTTTCGTATGATGAAAATAGTAAACGTATACAATTCCAGCAACTACTAAGAAGAACCATCTGGACAAGGAGAGGATTCTTTCAAGAAAATGGTCGTTTTTGAAGTTCATGCTTTCAGCACATCCAATGAGGATCATATGAGTAACCTTGGTCTTATTTTACCACAACGGGCTGTCTAGATCATCACAACGATGGCAGATTAACTTCCGTCCCAAGCTTTGCTTAAATATTTCCGATATTGTAAATAATAATAATAATCATTGTCAATGATGATAAGAGCCACACAATGACGAAGATGGAAAATGGCTATTGACTTCAATACGATATATCGTTAACTTAGTAATACGATATATCGTATTATACAAGCGAGGTGAGACCTACTATGCATCCACATAAAGAACCTGGCTCCGGCAAACGTTACTTCGGCCGCGGCGGCGTGAAGATTGCGCTGCTCAGACTGCTCGCCGAGGAGCCGATGCACGGCTATCAGATTATGAAGACGCTGGAGGAGCAATCCGGCGGTCTCTATATTCCTAGCGCAGGCAGCATCTACCCGACACTGCAAGCACTGGAGGAAAAAGGCTTCGTCTCGGTCAGAGAGGACGACGGCAGCAAAAAGGTTTACTCGATCACCGAACAAGGTCGATCCGCCCTCTCCCTGCTTCCCGAACGCCCCAAACGGGACGAAAACGGGAAACTGCCTCCCGAAGTGGAAGCCTATCGATTCGAGAAGATGAGACGCAAGCTTGGCCTATCGAACGAGTCCTTCGACCTGCTTCGTCTTGTGACGCGCGCCGAGCAAGAAGCTTCGGCAAGCAAGGAGCTCTCGTCCAAGCTTCAATCGCTGTTATCGCAGCAGCAGCAGCAGATCAATTCGTTGCTTGATGCATACGCACAGCAGGCGTCCGGCGCTATCGAGGAAACGGAGTGATGCGAGCATGAACCCGAATCCAGGTTTTATGGGCAATCGAATGCCGCCTTTACCGGCCAAGAAACCAGCTCGCGGCAGTATATGGAGCATGTACAAGCGAATGTTTCTCCATGTGCGAGCGCAATGGATGCTCATGGCAGCCGCCTTCATCTGCATCATTGCCGTATCGCTGCTTGAGTTCGCCATTCCGCGTCTTACGCAATGGACGATTGACGACATCATTCCAAGTCAGCGTTACGACAGCTTGATTTGGGTAGCGCTGGGCGTGCTAGGTACGGCGTTGCTGCTAGGGCTGTTCAATTATTTAAGCAGCTTATTAATGGCTTCCGTCGGCCAGCGCGCCGTATACGACATACGCGGCGAGCTGTATCGGCATATTCAGCGGCTTGATATCGGCTTCTTCGACCGCAACCGCACAGGCGATCTAATGTCGCGCGTCACGAACGATGTGAACATGCTTCAGCAGCTCGTCTCGTCGGGCATGATGTCGATCATAACCGACTGGTTCACCTTCATCGCCGTCGCTGCTTATATGATGTGGATCAACTGGCAGTTAACGCTCATCGTGCTCGCAACGTTTCCGCTTATGCTTCTTACGACGCAATTTTTCGGCAAGCGGATGCGAGCGGCCTTTAAGAAAGTGCAAGAGACGGTAGCCGAGGTAAGCAACCATCTGCAAGATACGTTATCATCCATTCGACTCATTAAATCTTTTTCCAACGAAGACTTCGAAGCTGAACGCTTTGCGCTGCGAAGCGAGAGCAATATGAAGGCGAATCTGCATGCCGTGAAGACGCGGGCTGTGTTCGAGCCGGTGATCGACATGCTCTTGTTCATTGGACTCGCTGCCGTATTGCTGTTCGGAGCACGCTTCACGATGGACGGAAGCATGACGATCGGCACCATCGTTGCCTTTATGGCATACCTTCGCCTGCTGCAAAATCCGATCCGCCGCTTCAGCCGCACCATTAATACGATTCAACAATCGGCTGCCGCTTACGAGCGAATCGTCGATATATTAGGCACGCAGCCGCAAATTGCCGATGCTCCGGATGCTATTACGCTGACCCATGTGCAAGGGCACGTCGTCTTCGACAACGTCAGCTTCGCCTATCACAATGATGTGCCGGTGCTGTCGAAATTTGAATTCGAGATTGCTCCGGGCAAGATTACCGCCATCGTCGGATCTTCCGGTGCCGGCAAGTCGACGATTACGCATTTGATGACGCGGTTCTATGACCCTCAGGAGGGTACGGTATCGCTCGACGGCATTTCGCTTAAGCAATTGAAGCTGGCGTCCATGCGCTCGCATCTTGGCATCGTTTCGCAGGATATTGTGCTGCTGAACGGTACGATACGCGAGAACATCGTGTACGGGAAGCAAGGCGCGTCCGATGAAGAAATCGAGGCTGCCGCGCGGGCCGCAAGCGCGCATGAGTTCATTATGTCGTTCCCGCAAGGCTATGACTCCCAGATCGGAGAACGAGGGGTGAAGCTGTCCGGAGGACAGAAGCAGCGCATATCGATCGCCCGCGCCATACTGAAAAATCCAGCCATCATCATACTGGACGAGGCAACCTCCTCGCTCGATACGGAATCCGAGAAGTCGATTCAAGATGCTCTCGCGCACTTGCTCGAAGGCCGCACCTGCCTCGTCATCGCGCATCGGCTGTCAACGATTCAGCAGGCCGATACGATCTACGTGCTGGATAAAGGCGTTATCCTCGAATCCGGCACGCATGATGAGCTGCTTACGGCGCAAGGCAGGTACAAGCAGCTATATGAGCTGCAGTTCCCTCAGCAGGAGGCTGCCGCACCTGCCGCTGAACCACAGCTGGAGCTGCAACGAACGAAGAAACTTTAGTCGCATTATCAAGTCTCGCGGCAAAGACCTCATATTCCACCAATTTCAGCTGACTTGGGAGAAATAGAGAACCGATCTCTATCTCACATAAAGCCTCCACATAAACAACAAAAACCGTCCCAACAGCCTACTGGCTATTGGGACGGCCTCTTTCATTTATCAACAAACATCTGACTTACTTCGGGTCATGCGAGGCAATGCGAGCTCGCTGACCGTGCGAACCGATGGAAGCGCCGGAGTCGGCATCACGCTCGCGTCCCATGAACGGCCACCAGTTGGCTGGGCCGAACATGCGAACCATGACCGGTATGAACAACGGCAGCATAACCATCGCATACAAGAACAACCCGCACAGGACGATCGTTGCGATTTGCAGCAGCGACATGACTCCCGATGGAAGCATCGCCGCGAACGTGCCGCCGAGAATGACGGCTGCGGACATAATGACGGTACCCATATTTTTCATCGCTTCAAGGATCGCCTCGGAAGGCGACAGGTGGCGATATTCCTTGAATCGATCCATTAAGAAGATGCTGTAGTCGATGCCGAGCGCCACCAGCATGACGAAGCCGAAGAACGGCACGGCCCAGCTGACGCCCGAGTAACCAAGCAAACGTACGAATATAACTTCCGTAATCGCCATCGAAGTGTAGAACGTAACGAGCAGCGAGGCGATCATATAGAGCGGCATAATGATTGAACGGAACAGCACGATCAGAATGATCGCTATGCCGATCAGCATGAGCACAACCGTCTTCGAATAATCGGCCGACGATATATTGCTCAGATCGTGGTTCATGCTCGTCACGCCGCCGATTGCAATCTCGGCATCGCTATACGCCGTGCCTTGCAGAGCCCGTTCCACGGCTGCTTCCAGCGAAGGAACTTCAGCCATTGTATCTTGCTCGTAAGGATTCGTACGGAATACGACATCGAACTTAGCCGTATGGCGATCCTCGGACATATACACATTAAGTGCCGTTTGGAACTCTTCGTTCGCAATCGCTTCTTCGGGAATATACCAGCCCGTCATTTGTTTATTCGGCGAATCTGCCAAACCATTCAAGTAACCGCCAGCCGACTGCAGGCCATCCGTCACTTGCGTAAGTCCGCTGACACTATCGTCGAGTCCGCTCGTCAGCTCGCCGAGCTGATCACCAAGCGCCGCGAAGCCCGACTGCAGCTCCTTCTGCCCTTCTGACAGTTGACCAAGACCCTGCGTTACGCCCGGCAGCTTGGAAACGATCTGCCCCTGGCCTGCCGCTGCCTGCTCAATGCCCTTCTGCAGCTCGGCAATGCCGGCTGCCAATCGTTCAAGTCCGCCTGCAAGCGCGGATTGGCCTTGCGAGGCTTGCGTGAACCCAGCATTCGCCTGCTTCATGCCGGTATTGATTGCGCCAAGCTGCGCGTTCATCTGCGCAAGCTGGGCGTGAACGCCGGCAGCGCTTTGCTGCAGCTGGGCGAGCGCGCCAAGCGCCTCCTGGAATGCGGCATCTTCCGCCAGTCCAGGATAGTTGTCCGTCAGCCCGCTTAAGCCTTGCTGCACGCCGGCCAGCCCTTCCGCCAGCTTCGCCTGCTCAGCGGCGACTGCGCTATAAGCGCCGGTCAACTGATCCAGACCGCCGCCAAGCTGCTCATAGCTGCCCGCAAGCTCCGTGCTCGCAGCAGCCAATTGAACCGCGCTGGCATGCGCCTGCTCAAGCCCAGCGGTTAACTCCTTCGCTCCGGCCGAGCCGTCCAGCAGCCCTTGCTCGATCTTGCTCAGACCAGCGCCAAGCTGCTCGACGCCCGTCTTCAGCTCATTCGTGCCGGAGACGAGTTCTCCAGCACCGTCGACCGCTTCGGCCAGCTTCGGCGCATTCTCGTTCAGCGCGCTGCTCGCCTCGGACAAGCCGCTGCCGATCTTGCCGAGTCCTTCGCCGCTCTGTCCAAGTCCATCCTCGAGCGTACCGACCTGGTCGGCGACGAGGAATTGCTCCATCGCCTCGCCCATCGGCCGCGTGGCGCTGCGAACCGCCTTCACGCCTTCGGCCTTCGCCAGCTCGCGGCTCGCCTGCTCCAGCGCTGCCAGTCCCTCCGGCGTATCCAGCGGCTGATCGGTCTTCACGACGACCGTCGTTGGCAACGATTCGCCTGGTCCGAACCCTTCCGCAATAATATTGAATGCTTTAACGGAATCGTATTTGTCGCCGATCTCGTCAAGCGAATTGAATGAGATAGAGCCCTTATAAGCGGTGAGGAACGGTACAACAATAACCGCCAATATCACAAGCGCCCATACCGGCTTCTTCAGCGAGAAGCTGCCGACAGCGCCCCATAGCTTGCTCGGCTTATGCTCCAATGAGCCCTTCGCCGGCCAGAACAGCGCCTTGCCCAACACAGCCATAAAGAACGGGACGATGGTGAACAGCGCAATGAGCAGCACCGCTACGCCAACAGCGACCGCAACGGCCGAACGATACAGCATAAACGTCGAGAAGCCGATTGACGCGAAGCCGACCAGCACCGCAAGCCCGGAGAACAACACCGTTCTGCCTGCCGTGCGATACGTATGAACGATCGCTTCCGTAATGTCGCCGCGATGGGCTAGCTCTTCCTTGAATCGGCTGATCAACAGAATGCAATAGTCCGTGCCTATGCCGAACAAGACGGCAACGAGGAAAATTTGCGTAAAGTTCGATAGCGGAAAGTCGGCATACTTCACGAGGAATGCGACTATCGACTGTGAGGTGAGGTAAGTAAAGCCCACCGCCAGCAGCGGCACAATCGGCGCAACCGCCGAACGGAAGACGATGAACAAGATGATAAGTATGAATCCGACCGTAATAAGCTCCGTCTTCTTAAGCCCTTCCTGCGAGCTCTGCACAACATCCTCGGAGATAATCCAGTTGCCGGTATAATAATGCTCAATGCCGATATCGGACAGCGACTCATACAGACCGTCCTTCAGCTCGACCAGCTCCCGGTCGCCGGCCTCGACGCTCAAAAGCGTCAGAACGGTGCTGCCGTCCTCGGACACCATCTGCGGTTTCAGCTCAGGCGTATCGAAGTGGCTTGTAACCGACGTGACGCCGATGGCCTCGCCTTCAGCCTTCAGCTTATCAACGCCGCCCTTCACTTCGGCTAGGTCGCTTTCCGATAAGCCGCCTTCCTTATGGAAGACGAGCACGGTCGCCATGCCGCTTGCGCCATCGTCGCCTCCCACTTCCTTCACGAGCTCGCTAGCGATATGCGAGGAGTAACCTTCCGGCACGCCGATCTGTCCTTTGGTCCGTACAAGCTCCCCCATTGCCGGCGCGGTAATCATCAGCCCTGCTGCCACCGCAATCCATAATACAAGCACTAACCACTTCAGCTTCAGTATGACTCTCATTCTCTCTCTGCTCTCCCTTCACGATTACGCTTCATAGCCTTATTGTGGTTTGCCTAGTTCATGAGCGAGCTTCTCGAACGTCTGAATGAACGTGATCGCTTCCTGCTCGTCGAACGGGCTGATATACTTTAGCAGCAGCTCATACATCTTTACATCCATCTCGTCAAAAAGCTGCTTTCCCTCCTTTGTCAGCGCTAAATACGTGACGCGCCGATCCTTCTCATCAGGCAGACGATAAATCAGATTCTTGTCGAAAAGGCGATTAATAATGGCCGTAATCGAGCTTTTGCCCACGCAGAAAATATCAGCCAGCTCCGAGGACGTGCTCCGCCCCTGGCTATGCAAATATCGCAGCGTCGAGAACTGGTCGATCGTCAGCTCTTCCGGCATCAGCTCGCGTATCAAAGCGTTTAATCGGCGGTTAACCAAGAAGTGGGCAGCCTCGTAGCGATGTATAATTTCTTTGGATAGTTTGAGATCCATTCCCGCATCAGATCCTCCTTCTCTGTCGTAATGGTCCGAACACTAATGACTTCAATGACTCGGACAAACTAATTCTACTGTAGAACTATTCGATATTCGAACTATATCAAAGACGCGGTTCGAATGCAACGCGTCAATAATGAACATATCGTGAACGGGCTAGAATTGTCCGATTGATTTTTGCCGCGGAACATTTATATAATATTGGCGAAAACGAAAGAGGAACGAAATAAATACATTTGGAGGTTGGACGCGTGTACGATATTGCAATTATCGGAGCTGGACCCGCAGGAGCAAGCGCAGCGATCTTTAGCGCGAAGGCAGGCAAAAAGACAGTCATGTTCGAAAATAACAAAGGGATGACGAAACGCGCATGGTTCGAGAACCATTACGGCGTTGTCGAAATCGGCGGTCCCGATCTCATCGAGACAGGCAAGAAGCAGGCGCTCAAATTCGGCACCGAGATTAAGGAGGAAACCGTTCAGAACATTACTGTCATCGAAGGCGGCTTCATGATTGAATCCGATGGCGGAGCTTACGAGGCAAAGCATGTCCTGCTCGCTACCGGAGCCGCAACTGACCTTGCCGAGCATATCGGCGTTCAGACAAAAGCGGGTACTGAGCCGCGCATCAAGACGGTAGTCGCTGTCGATCCAAGCGGCAAAACGAACATTCCCGGAATCTGGGCCGCTGGAACGGTAGCAGGCGTAAGCGTTCATGCGATCATTACGGCCGGCGACGGCGCCAAAGCTGCTATCAACATCATTAGCGAAATGAATGGCGAGCGTTATGTCGATCACGACGTACTGAAAGCTTAGTTTTCAAGTTTGCGCAAGGTGAAAAGGCTGTCGCTACGCACGAACCGTTAGCTGCGTCTTTGCGCAGCTCGGTTCTGTGCCATCCTTGGTGGCGAGGCGCGTTTCATTCCGGTGAAGTATAGGCATGAGGTATAGTGTGAAACTATATTCCTATACTTCAAAAAAAGAAGGAATTTAGAATAAATTGTCGAATATTAGGTGAAAAGCCGAATAGGCAAAGGGCAAACTATGCGAAAGCATAGGACGCAAAGCTACGGGTCTACAGCGTAATGACGCCATGATCGCCGGGTTACCCTAATGATTCGTGACCGCAGGAGGGTGCCGTTTGGCATCCTTTTTTTATTGTCAAATCCAACCGTAATCGTTCCATTGACATATTACCAGGAGGCCCGAATTGAGTACTGTACAGCAACCGAAGCGTAATCGATGGATCATCGCCCTGTCCTTTCTACTATGCACGCTGCTCGCTTTAATCAGCGAGAGACTTGGCTATCCCTTTCTATATGGCATAACATTCACCTTTACAAGCGTATTCCTGTTAGTCGGACTTCGCTTGTTCGGGTTCTGGCTCGGATTGCTGGCCGCCGCAGTCGTGCATACGATTGGGACTCAGCTTATGGATCAATCTCTATTCCATAACATCGGACTGCTGGAAATTGCCATTGTCGGTCTGCTCGTTCGCAAGTTCCCGAGTCATCTGTTCGTCTGCGACGCTGCCTTTTGGCTGCTTATCGCTGCCCCACTAACGTATATTACGCATGTTGGTCAATATAACGCTATGGGGACCGATCTGATGCTCGTTACGTCGATTGTGGCGATCAACGGACTGCTGAACGCGCTGTGTGCCGATATTGCCCTGCAATATTTGCCGCTCTCAAAGTGGTCCGGCATCGCTCGCAATTGGCGCAGATCCAGCTCCCTCAACCGCGTCATGTTTCATTTCTCGATCGTGTGCGTTATACTGCCGTTTCTATTGAATATTTACATTAGCAGCACGGGCTCCTTCAAGGAAGCCAGCCGCCACGCCGAGCAGCTTTCCAGCAACGTAGCTTCGATGATCGGAAGAGAATATATGGAGAGCAGGATTCGATATGACGACAATAAGTCCGAGGCCACGCTTGCATACCTGCAATCGCTGATTGCCAAGCATTCGTCCACTCTATACACCATTACCATTACAGATGGAAGCGGCACTGTCATCCCTTGGAACGGCAGCATCCGTAATGACACCTCAAGCTACCGGATTAACAAAGCGCTAAGCAACAACCTTCAATTGCTTATTCCTGTACTTAAAGAGCATCCGCTCCATATCTCGACTTGGCATGAAGGCAAGTTCCGTTACGCCTCGCCCATCCATGATACGGGCCTCATGATCCATATCGATATTCCTTTACATAACTATCAATACTATCTTTTTAATAAATACATCACGCATTTCATTTATTTGATTACACTCGCCTTATTCGCCGCACTTGTTGCGTTCTTCATTAACCGCTGGCTAGGCAGAAGCTTGAAGCGACTAGCCGAAGCGACGAACAATCTGCCGAGCCGCCTAAAGCAGGAAGACCTGATCGAATGGCCGTCCAGCAATATTTTCGAGATCCATGCCTTAATTAGCAACTTCAAGCAAATGGCGGTCAATCTCGTCCACATGTTCGGTGAGACGCAGAAAAACAGCGAGCGCCTGCAAGCTCAAGCGTATATGCTTGGGCAATCGGAGGAGAAACTTCATCGCCTCGCTTATTACGACATGCTGACAGGTTTGCCGAATCGGCTTCACTTTACGAAGCATATTCAAGACATGATTACGATACATGCCGGTAATGAGCATAAGATTGCTGTTATGTTCGCCGATATTAATCGCTTCAAGCAAGTAAACGATACGCTTGGCCATGCAACCGGCGATAGACTCCTGAAGCAGGCTGCCAGCCGCTTCGCAGAGACTGCAACGAGCTTCGATGTATTCCGTCTCGGTGGCGATGAATTCGTCTTCGCCGGCTCATATACCGACGTTGCGGAGGTGCACGACATGGCGGAACAGATCGGCGAAGCATTCTCCAAGCCTTTCGATATCGACGGCATGCCGCTTTACTTAACAATCAGCATTGGCATTAGTCTATATCCGCTCGACGGTGAAGATATCGACACCGTTATTAGCAACGCGGATATCGCCATGTACAGCGCCAAGGAAGAGGGCGACGGCTGCTACCGCTTCTACAAGCCGAAGCTGGCCTCGGTCATGACAGAGAAGATGCACTTGGAGAACGGACTCTACAATGCGCTGCAAACGAACCAATTCTCCTTACACTATCAGCCGAAAATGAGCGCCTCGACAGGGAAGTTATGCGGCATAGAAGCGCTTATCCGCTGGCAGCATCCCGAGCTGGGCCTTATTCCGCCAGATAAGTTCATTCCGCTTGCCGAGCAGGCGGGCTTCATATTAGAAATTGACCGATGGGTGTTCCGCGAGGCTTGCCGCCAGAACAAAGCGTGGCAGGATGCGGGATTACCTCCGATATGCGTATCGGTTAACATCTCGGGCAGACATTTTTTCCAAGGAAACTTAATCGAAATGATCGTATCCGCGTTAGAAGATACGCAATTATCGCCGGAATACGTCAGCATTGAAATTACGGAGGGCGTCTTCATGCGTAATATGGAGCAAGTCATTGAAACGATCCAGTATTTGCGCAAGCTCGGCATCTTAATCTCGATGGACGACTTCGGCACCGGCTACTCAACGCTTAATCAGCTGCAAAGGCTGCCGATCTCCGATGTGAAGCTTGACCGCTCGTTCATTCAAGGCATTACGACCGACGAGAAGAAGTCCTCGATCGTTCGGGCTATTATCGAGCTTGTGCACAGTATGGATATGAGGGTCGTGGCAGAAGGTGTTGAAACCGATGACGAGTCGCAATTTTGCAAGGAGCTGAAGTGCGATGAACTGCAAGGCTACTTATTCAGCAAGCCGCTTCCGGCCCATCAGTTCGAAGCGCTGCTGGCCGGCAGTGCAGCATAAAGCACTGCATAAACAACGAATGGCAGTACAGGATTAGCCTCCTGTACTGCCATTGTTCGTCTTAAGCGCTTGCTCCGGTTTCGGCTTGAGATGCCGATTCGCTTTCGCTTGCCTGTGCCCCGTTCTCCGCTGCCGGCTTGTCACCTTCCTTCGTACCTCGCGCTCCGTTAGGACGCTCCCCGCGCGGACCTTTGCCGCCATCTTGAGCGCGCCCTTGAAGCTCGCCGTTTACAAGCTTCTCAGCATGCTCAGCCAAGGTTGCAAGCTTCTCGTCATACTGCTCCTGCGTCAACTCTCCCGCCGCAAGCTTCTCGGCGAGCTTGGCTTTCACTTCGGTTATGTGCGCATCAATAACGGTTTGTACGGCTATGCCTTTCTCGGCAGCAAGTGCCGCAATCGTTTTCCCGCCATCCAGTGCTTCTTTAAGCTCGTCCGCTCCTAGGCCTAGCGCTGCAGCTACCGCTTCAAGCCCTCCGCCTCCAAAGCCCTTCCCGCCGCGACCGTCATGCTTGCCTAGCCCCTGTCCGCCGCCTTTGGAATCAAGCAGCTTCTCCGCCTGCTCGGCAGCGGTTGGTTTCGTCTTCTCTGCTTGTCCGTCCTTCAGCTTATCGGTGTCCGCAGATGCGGCCGGGGCGCTCGCACGCTCCGCCTCCAGCCATTCGATTAGCTTCGCTTTCAACTCTTCGCGAGTTTTGCCCTGCGCCACTGCGATTTCGCTGAGCGTGCTCGTCTTAAGCTGTGTCTTCAACGCTGCTTCATCAATAGCCAAGTACGCGAGAAGCTGTTCTTGTATGTTTCCGAGGCCATGTCCGCCGAATTGCCCGCCCCTGCCCTTCTTCTCTGCACCGTCGGCCGCTTTGCCGGTTTGGTCAGAATCGGTCTGAGCAACGTCAGACGAGGCAGCATTCACATATTGACTGCTCCAAAGCACGCCGCCTCCCAGTGTCAAAGTAAGCGCGATGGCTCCTGCCGTTATCGCTTTTGCTTTCGGTTTCAATTGAAGCATTCGTAATTCCACCTCTCATCGATAATGTTGTTACAGGAACATCCTACTCTCACTTCCTTAATTGTCCTTTAAAGCCGACTGAAAGTTAGCTGAATTCCGCTCGGAAGCTTATATATTCAACACTTTTCTAACATTGATTCTCGCATTTTTCTAATATCCCATTGTTATGCTTATTGCAGAAAATACAACTAGAATTGTCGATTCCACAAATTACCACCTACATAATCCGACATAAATCGACGATATTCATCATAATCAATGTTTTGGAGAGTGATGGGATGTTTCGTGCGTTCAACAGAAGTTTAGTAGTGGCAAGTTCAATTGTGTTAGCTTTATTATTAATTGTCGTTATCGGAGTTACGGAGACGTTATCCTATAACAGCCAAAAAAACGCCTTTACGCAGGAGATTAATCGTACCGGTGAAACACTCGGTGCCCAGATGGAAGCCAGTTACTTCTTGCTGGGCCGAGGCTACGAGGAGATTAAGGCTGGCGGCGATACGGAGGGCGATGTTTTTCAACAGCTTAAGCAACTGCTGGACACGATGATAAAGAACGAATTAGTGGCGAATGCTTATATATACATGCCCGAAGTAACTGAACAAGACGGGAAGAAGATCGCGACCGTTATGCAAAGCAACGATGCGCTTCATGCTGCCGGTTTTGCTCCCGGCGACACCTATGAGATTCCGGAGATTTTGCAGCCAACGTTCACCGAAGCATCGGCAGACGGATTTGCGGTTTCCAAGGTTTATGAGGACCAGATCGGGCAATGGGTCACCTTAATGACTGAGCTTCAATCTAAAGATGGTCAAGTAGTAGGCATGTTCGGAGTTGATATCGACTATGCTTTCATTAACGCCAAGCTTAGCGAGCTATTATGGAAAAGCATTATCATTGCTGCAATATTCTCAGTCATCGCTATTCTAATAGCTGTCGTACTTATCCGTTTGGTGCTTAAGCCTCTCAAGAGGCTGGCAGAAGTATCGGCGTTAGCCGCTCAGGGCGATCTTACGCTTGCCGTTGCGGTTAAAGGGCAAAACGAAATTTCTCAAGTAGGAACCTCGTTTAACGCAATGATCGCAAGCCTGCGCGAGCTGGCAGGTAACATTAGCACAACTTCAGGCGAGGTTGCGGGCGCTGCGGCCAACATGCAGCAGAGCGCGGAGCAGACCTCGCAAGCAACGCAAGATGTGACAGAAGCGATTCAAGAGGTAGCCGTTGGTTCAGATACGCAGTTGCAAAGCTTCCAAGAATGTCAGCGTGCGATGACGGAGATGACCGTCGGCATACAACGTATTGCGGAATCAACCTCTTCCGTATCCGAGCTAGCCGCAGATACAAGTCAGCTTGCTTCGGAAGGCGAGAGTGTCATTGATTCTACCCTGCAACAGATGCACGAGATTGAAGAGCATGTATCGACAACCGTCGCTACGCTTCACGAGTTGAAGGAGCAAAGCGATAAGATCGGCGGCATCCTCGCGATGATCGGCGATGTCGCGAATCAGACGAATTTGCTGGCGCTTAACGCATCGATCGAGGCAGCGCGTGCCGGCGAGCACGGCAAAGGGTTCGCCGTTGTTGCTCATGAAATTCGCAAGCTGGCCGAACGTTCGAAGGAATCATCGGAGCAGATTGGCGCGATTCTGCACAGCATCGGCAGCGGTACGTCGCATGCGGTGCTGACGATGGAGAAATCGGCAGTCGCAGCCCGAGAAGGATCAATCGTGAGCGCGAAGGCAGGCGAATCGTTCCGCGCCATCGTTACGTCGATACGCGATGTATCCAGCCAAGTGCAAGAGGTATCCGCCGCTTCCGAGCAGATGTCGGCCGGCAGCGAACAGATCGCCGCTTCGCTTGACCAGCTCGAAGGCATTGCAGCTACATCGGCAGATAACGCGCAGCGCGTAGCAGCCGCTTCCGAAGAGCAGCTCGCCTCGATGCAAGAGGTCGCAAGCTCATCCGAGCAGCTTCGCAATCTGGCGAACACGCTGAATGAAACGATCGGACGCTTCAAAACCTAATTTATCAGATCACGCTAACCCCTCCTCCTTATATATAAAGAAGGCTAGCCTCTCCTAATGGAGAAGCTAGCCTTCTTCGCTTATATGGTCTACTTCACTATCTATGAACCCAAACAAACTCACTAATTACGCTGAATGATACCGCGCTCCGCCAAATAATGAGGCAAAGCTCACTGCCCATGAAGTCAGCTTCACGGCTAATGAGGTTTGCCTCACTAATCTCCGCAAACAGCCAATATCACCACTATATAGTGAGATTTAACTCACTATTTCATGAGATCCTTCACTATTCCCCGCCCCGGCATGGAGCAGGCAGGCTTCAAACCGCCTTATGCCGGCTGCGTCGCGCCGCCCTGCTGCAGCTGATACATCGCGTAATATTTGCCGCGATGCTCCATCAACTGCTCGTGATTGCCGCGCTCGACGATCTCGCCGCGGTCGAGCACAAGAATCTGATCGGCCGCGCGAATCGTCGACAGCCGATGCGCGATAACGAACGTCGTTCGCCCCTTCTTAAGCACATCGAGCGCCTCTTGAATGATCGCCTCGGTCTCCGTATCGATACTCGCCGTCGCCTCGTCCAAGATCAGAATCGCGGGATCGTATGCGAGCGCCCGCGCGAACGAGATCAATTGCCGCTGACCGGCCGACAGCGTGCTGCCCTTCTCGATAACCGGCGCGTCAATACCGCCCGGCAGCACGCTGAACATTTCGTAGGCGCCGACATCGCGCAGCGATTGCTCGACCTTCTCCCTGCTGATCGCCGGGTTATCCAAGCTGACGTTCGAGGCGATCGTTCCGGTGAACAGGAACGGATCCTGCAGCACGATGCCCATATGCTGGCGCAGCAGCTGCTTCGGTATATCGCGAACCTCCTTGCCGTCCACGACGATACGGCCCTCATTAATATCGTAGAAGCGGAACAGCAGATTCAAGATCGAGCTTTTGCCCGAGCCGGTATGACCGACAAGCGCGACCGTCTCGCCCTGCTTCGCATGGAAATCAATGTTCTTCAGCACGTATTCGCCTTTCTTGTAAGCGAACGAGACGCGCTCGAACTGCACATCGCCCTTGTAACGATCCATCGTGCCAGGCACGACGTCGATGCCTTCCTCGTCCATGAGCAGGAACACCCTCTCTGCCGATACGCGCGCTGTCTCTAGGTTGGACAGCTGGTTCACGATACCGACAATCGGCGCGAACATCCGGTTCATGTAATCGACGAAGGCGTACAGAACGCCTACCGATACAGCCGTGCCGAACCAATCTCCCCAGAATAGCCAGATGACAATGAGGAACAAAATGTTCCGCACGACGTTAACGAGGTTATGGGATGTAATGGAGTTCAAGCTGAGCAGCTTGTTCTGATACTTGTAATAATGCTCATTAAGCGACTCGAACTCCTTGTTCGTCTCCTCTTGGCGACGGAATGCTTGAATGATCGGCATCCCTTGAATCGACTCGTTAAGCATGCCGTTAATCTCGCTCAGCTTGGAGCGGATAATGCGGTTATAACGCGCCGCGAACTTGCGGTAGACGATAATCCATACGATAAGGATCGGCACTAGCGGCAGCGAAATGAGCGCCAGTCTTGCATCGAGCAGGAACAATGCCCCGTAGATCGCCGCCATATAAATAATGCCCGTAAAAAAGTTTGCCAGCACCGCGACGTACAGCTCGCGGATCGCCTCGGTATCATTCGTGATGCGCGAGACGACCTGACCCGCCGATAAATTGTCGTAATAGTTAACCGGCAGCCGCTGCGTATGCGCGAAAATGTCGTTCCGCATCCGGCGGACGATCTTGTTCGCCGACGTCTGCAGCATCAGCCGCTGGCCGTACGTGAACACAGCCACAAGCAGCAGCAAGCCGAAGTACAGCGCCGCCATTGTCAGCAAAGCCGGAAATTCCGGCTTATAGAAGCTATACAGCTCCGAGGACGAGAGCTTGGTCACGGGATAGCTCGCTTGCTCGCCTGTTTCCTTGCTCGTTATGGTCATCGTGCCGTCCGTGACGACACGCTTGCCGTCCTCGAACTTCAGCGGCTCTTCCAGCCAATAGAACTGGCGCACCGATTGAAGCACGCGAACCTCTGCGCCCTTCTGCTCATCCGCAGCGAAGTGATCCTCGCGCTTATACCATTTATCTTTATAAAGAACCGCATACGGCTGTTCTGCCGAAACCTCATGCCACTTCTTCTCGATGCCGAGAATGTTCTGGTCAATCATTCGCTTAGCGATGAATGGTCCTGCAAGCTCCGCGCTGACCGCAAGCACGAGCAGCAGCAGCGCCAGCAGGATCGGTTTCTTATAAAGCATGGCGTATTGAAACAACCTCTTGCCCGTTGTCTGTTTCATTGTCCTTCACGCCCCTAAATTATGAATCTGCACTTATTACTCTTCGATAAAAGCTTCCAGCTGCTGGCGATCGTATTGCTCGCGATACCAGCCGCCGTTCTCCAGCAACTGTTCATGCGTGCCTTCCTGTACGATGCGTCCTTCGTCGAGGACGATAATCCAGTCCGCATGCTGAACGGCCGACAGCCTGTGCGTCGTAATAAGCGTTGTCTTGCCGACGCGCTCCGTACGGATGCCGTCAATGATTTCCGCTTCCGTCTTCGCGTCTACCGCGGACAAAGCGTCGTCCAGCAGCAATATTTCCGGATCGGCGATAAGCGCCCTGGCGATGCTGACCCGCTGCTTCTGCCCGCCGGACAGCGCAACGCCCTTCTCGCCTACCATCGTCTGGAGACCGTCCGGAAGGAACTGAATATCCTTCGCGAACGAAGCGCGTTGCAGAGCACGCTGCATATCTTCATCCGTCGCATCGCTCTTCCCAAACATAATATTTTCCTTCACCGTTCTCGAGAACAAAATCGGCTGCTGCGGCACATAGCCAACCCAGCGCAGCCACTCCTGCGTGCGCAGATGACCAATCGATGAGCCCGAGATCGTAATATCGCCTTGTCCAAGCGGGTACTCGCGCAACAGCTGCTTCAACAGCGTTGTTTTGCCGCTGCCGGTCCGACCGACAATACCAAGCGTCTGGCCTTGGCGAAGCGTGAACGACACGTCCGCTAAGTTGTCGACTGTCGAGGACGGGTAACGGAACGTAACATCCCGGAACTGAAGACCTTCCGGCTCCTTCACCGCAACCGGATCGGCGGCTTCGGGAACGTCCGGCTTATAGCCGAGCGTCTCGTTGACACGATCAAGCGACGCGTTGCCGCGCTGCATAATGTTGATAAGCTCGCCGATGGCGAACATCGGCCAGATGAGCATGCCGAGGAATACGTTAAACGAGACAAGCTCGCCAAGCGTAATTTCATTATGGAATACGAGATAACCGCCGTAACATAAACCGATCAAGTAACTCGTTCCGACAAGCACTTTCATCGTCGGCTCGAACAACGCGTCGATCTTGGCGACTGCGATGTTTTTGCCTAGCACTTCCTTCGTCTTCGCTTTGAATCTCGATTCGCTCGCTTCCTCCTGTACGAATGCGCGGATAACCCGCACGCCCGCTACAGACTCCAGAACCTGGTCATTCAGATCGCCAAAGGCGTCCTGCGCGTCCATGAACCGCTCGTGAATCTTCTTGCCGAAGTAGCTCATCGCCAGCGCCATAAGAGGCAGCGGCAGAAGCGAAGCCAACGTCAGCTTCACGCTGATAAGGCCGGCCATGACGATCAGAATCGTAATCATGAACAGCGTCGAATCGACGAGCGTCAAGATGCCGAAACCGGCTGTCGTCGCCACCGCGCCAAGGTCATTCGTCGATCGGGCCATCAGGTCGCCCGTACGGTTGCGCTCGTAKAACGTCGGCGTCATCTTCAGGAAATGCCGCATCAACCTCGACCGAAGCAATCGTTCCAGCACGAATGCGCCCCCGAACAATTGATAATGCCACACATATGTAATGACATACCCGATAATCGTTAAAGCGATCCAGCTGACTACAATAAGCTGGAAGTCGGCGTYGCCCAGTACGCCTTGGTGAATGCCGTCAATCGTATAACCGATCAGCCACGGCGGAATGACATCGATGAATCCCGTCAGAACGAGGAGCGTGATCGCTAGCGTATACCGCTTCCAGTTCATGCCGAAAAACCATTTTAATTTTTTGAGTACAATAAACATCCTTCTCTACCACACCTTCCGCTATCCATCCTTACGACATTCTTCCCTTAGAAAAAAACAAAAGAAGCGCGCCGCCGCAACGACACGCTTCTTCCTTCCGCCGCGGGACGTGCGGGCAGCCTGCGAACAGGCTGCCGCAACCCGATTGCGGCAAACGAAAAGGCGCAAAGTTACGGTAACGTAACCCTGCGCCCCTATTGACGGGTATACTCCCTTATTACAGGGAAATGACGCGCGGATGGATTACGTTATTCATGTTGAAACGATGAATCATGATTCCTGCTGCAATGGCTCTCATAAATTTCCGCATGTAACGTAACCCTCCTCTCGAATAAAATCTAATTGTCACTTTACCATCCGTTGAAAACGATGTCAACCACAAAATTACAGCTCCTAACCCTTTACAAAACCTTCGCATCACAATAATTTCAAGTTAACATTCAACTTGTATTCTAGTTGCGTACCAGTTATGTTAACGAAATAAACGGGTCTAGATGAAGGGAGCTTATACGATATAATGACGACGACAACGCAGCAAGTTAACGATTCCGATGTAAAAGTTCTGCCTTTCCAGGGCGTACTTAACTTCCGCGACATGGGCGGATATGAGACGAATGACGGACGCAAGGTGAAGCGCGGGCTGCTCTTCCGCTCCGCCGAGCTGACAGGCATGACAGAGAGCGACCGCGAGCTGTTCGCTTCGCTTGGCATTAAGACCGTGTTCGATTACCGCGACGACAAAGAAGCCGAGCTTAAGCCGGACCCTCTCTTCGATAACGTAGCTAACGTTCGTGTTCCTGCGATGAACCAGCCTCATAATACAGGCGATATTCGCGAGATGCTGAAGTCCGACCTGTTCCGTAATATGTCCGTCGAGACGTTCGCCGACATGTACGTGCAGATGGCCATCGACAACGTCTCCTTCAAGAAGCTGATGTCGCTCCTTCAGGAATCGGAGAGCCTCGGGCTGCTGCACCACTGCGCAGCCGGACGCGACCGTACCGGCATCGGCAGCGCCTTCATTCTACTTGCTCTCGGCGTCGATCGCGAGACGATTATTGAAGACTACCTGATCTCGAACGTTACGCTTGTCTCGATGAACGAGAAGATGAAGGAGCAGTTGGCCGGGCTTCTCGACGAAGAGCAAATGGAGCGCTTGTCAGCGATGTTCCAGCTCCGCCGCGAGTTCATGGAAGCCGTATTCGGCGCTATCGATACGAAGTACGGCGACACGGACAGCTTCCTGGAGCAAGAGTTCGGCCTCGATGCCGATAAGCGCGCAGCGCTCCAAGACCGCTGCCTGGAATAGTCGGCTGTCGTCCCAAAATCCTTACGCTAAGGACCTCCGGCTTCCACTGTAAAGTGGAGGCTGCGGTCCTTTTTCGATTGTCCATTTCCTATTCGGGGATATGAATGGATTTTGTGCAGTCAAATGGCCGGAAACGATACGATATCAGAGTTTGATTGGATTGTGTACAGTCTAATGGACAGAGGAACCCTGCTAAGGGCTAAAATGCCGGTTTGACTGTATGTTCTCCACTCAAAAGTCGCTTATTAGGCGATTGGGGCCGATTAGACTGTATGAAATACAGGCAAAAACAACTTATTCCGTCTATCGAAAGTGACAAAACCAACAGCTCCTTTTAAACCATTCTTTATCGGATGTATGCTTCCGGCCTCCTATATACTTTAGGTGATACCCATCCGTATTAAAGGAGGCGTGAATGTCATGGCAAACGTGTTCGAGGTTGCCCAAACGCTCATTCAGCATATACAAACCCGCTTCAAAGGTGATATAGCCCTGGTCGCCTATTACGGCTCTTATGCGCAAGGAACGGCTACCTCCCGCTCCGACCTCGACTTCTTCTTCATTCCATCTACGCCGCAAGGCTTCCGCGCGGCTCTATCGTTCCTATGCGGCGGCATCAGCTTCGACTTTTGGCCCATCAGATGGGAGCGCGCGGAGCGGATGGCCGCTTTCGAAGAGCCGAATACATCCATCATCGCCGACTGCAAGCTGCTGTACGTCCGTTCGGACGCCGATCTTGCCCGCTTCGAGCAGCTCCGCAAGCGAATCTCCGAAACCGGCAAGCCGTCGCTCGCCCTCATAGAGAAAGCGGAAAATCATTTGCGCGACGCCTACGTTCATATGTACCAAATGTCTCTGCTCCACAACGACTCAACTGGTAATCTGACGCTGTTCCGAACGGAGGCGCATGGTGTTCTGACTCATGCGCTGTATGCCCTCGCTCTGCTTAACGGCACTTATTTCACGAAAGGCTGGGGCAAAAACACAGAGCAAATCAACCAATTTCATCTGAAACCAGCGAGGCTGGATGAACACATGCACACTTTTATGCAGACAAGCGAGACAAAGGAAATACAAACGGCAAGCGAGCAGCTTGTGCAAGATATGCTGGAACTGTTGAACGCCCAGAAGGCGCATTATGCGGCCGGACCTGATTACAAAGGGCGTATGAAAGGATTTTACGAGGAAATCAGAGGGCAATTCGATAAGCTGTTAACGGCTTGCGAGGCGAATGATTATACGACAGCTTTCTTCTGGTCCATCGGCGCCCAGGATGAGATTGCACGTTTCCTCTACTATTCGAGAAATGGCTATTGGCCAAGCGCCGTACTCGCCACCGCAGACTACATGCATGAATATATCGCTGTTGGATTGCCTGATCTGCCTAAGCTGCTCGCCTCCGATCGATTATCCGAGCTGCGGGACATGATTCTGCTTCTTGATGAGCGGCTGCGCTCCCTACTCCAGTCGCATACCGTACACATTGCCGAATTTGAGACACCTCAGCAGCTAGAGCTGTATCTAGACCAGCGGGGTTAGCCCCCACTCGACGGCCGTCACAAATCGTTGCTTTTTGCTGTGTTTTCAATCACATATATAGCTTCCTGCGATTGTTTATACTAAGGCTGCATCATCACAAACTTCCGTATAAACCTCCAGGAGGGGATATTTCATGTTAAGCAACAATACAGTAGCTATTATCAAATCAACCGTTCCGGTTCTCGAAGTGCACGGACTTGCCATTACGAAGCGTTTCTATGAAATGCTGTTCGCGAGCCATCCCGAGCTGCTCCATATTTTCAACCATGCGAACCAGAAGCAAGGAAGACAGCAAACGGCGCTTGCCAATACGGTGTATGCGGCCGCACTGCATATTGACCGCCTGCCGGACATCCTGCCCGTGGTCAAACAAATCGCGCATAAGCACCGCAGCTTAGGCGTGAAGGTGGAGCATTATCCAATTGTCGGCCATCACTTGCTGCAGGCGATTAAGGATGTTCTTGGCGATGCTGCGACGGATGACATTTTGCAGGCTTGGGGTGAAGCTTACGGCGTCATCGCCGATGTCTTCATTAGCGTAGAAGCTGAAATGTACGAAGAGGCGAAGCGTCAGTCCGGAGGCTGGGACGGTTGGAGAGCGTTCACGGTTGAGAAAATAGTAGAGGAAAGCGACGTCATCACCTCCTTTTACTTTGTTCCGCAGGATGGCGGAGCGCTTGCTCTATACGAGGCAGGTCAATATATAAGCGTCAAATTGGACATTCCCGGCGAGAAGTATACGCATATACGTCAATACAGCTTGTCCGACAAGTCAGGCAACCCTTATTATCGCATTACCATCAAACGCGAAAACACGCTGCAGGATCGGCCGGCCGGCATCGCATCCGTCTACCTGCATGAGCAAATTCAGCAAGGCGATGCGTTATGGCTATCGGCGCCTGCCGGAGATTTCACGCTGAATACGAATGACGATCAGCCGCTTGTCCTGCTCAGCGGAGGTGTCGGTATTACGCCTATGCTTAGCATGCTCCATACAGCTCTCGAACAACAGCCCGGACGAGAGATTGCGTTCATCCACGCCGCGCAGAACGGAAATGTTCATGCCATGAAGCAGGAAGTTGAAGCGCTGCAAAATAGACATCAACATCTCAAAGTCTATTATGTGTATAATCAACCGAACATACGCGACAGAGAGCAACAAGCTTTTCATAAAGAAGGGTATGTGGATCTAGCTTGGCTGCAATCGGTCGTCGCTTCGCCGGACTCGCGCTTCTATTTCTGCGGCCCCGTCCCTTTCATGAAGACCGTATACGGTATGTTAAACGAATGGGGAGTCGCTGCGGATCATATCAGCTACGAGTTCTTCGGACCTTCCGGCAGCCTAACCGCGGAATCAGAAGCTTGAGCGCGAAGCAGCCGATTGACCGTCTCGCGGCGCAGGCCGATCAATTGGCCGATCTCGTCCTGCGTCAGGACGTCCGTTAGCGAAGATGCACCGATATATTGACGGAACCATTGCTGCAGCTTGATCAGCTTGTCCATCGGCTTCACCTGCGACAATTGATCAATACGCTGCTGCAGCATGCGAAGCTTGCTTTGCAGAAGCAAAGCGACCTCCTGATATTTCTCCGGACTGCGAGCCAGTTCTTCATACCATTCGCTCGGCTGCAGCATGACCACCTCGCTCGTAACGAGCGCAACAGCCGTGCCGTGGTAGGGCATCGGGCTAATCAAGGAATGGTGAGGAATCGTTTCATAGGGCGTAATAATATTAACGAGAAGCGGACTCCCGTCCTCGTGCGTTCGGACGATCTTGAGCATGCCGCTGCGGAGATGGTAGAGCGATCCCGTCTCTCCTTGGCGAAACAATATTTCTCCTTTATGCAGCAGCATTTCGCCACTCCTTCATTTGTTAATGTATACCATATAACGTCGTCCATCTCTATGGACGGCGTTTTTTTGTGTTATAATACTTGTTGCTGCGCCTGCGTTACGTAAGCGCCGCAGCTATTATTCTCATCAAAAAGAAAGAAGGATCCAATCATAATGACCATTAAGTCCGTAGCTATCTGTGCTTATATTGTTCTGATCTACTGGATCTCCCTGCATGTTTCGATTATGCATACTTTGTTTTTCCCTACGCTGGGCGCATTCAGCCTGTTGTTCATATCGAAGCCTTTCAAAAAGGATGTCGTCGGAAAAATCGCCTTTGGCGCAATAACCGCATCGCTGATCGGCTCGGTGTGCATGCACTTCAGCACCGGCGTTCTGTCGATACTTCTGAATACGGTAGCCGTGATGTGGCTGATCCGCAAGTTCAAATGGAACGCTCCTCCTATTCTGGCCGTGTCCTTTATCCCCTTCTTCACCCAGCCGTCAACGATATGGATTACGCCGTTGTCCGTAGCGGTATCTCTGCTAGGATTGCTGCTCTTCCTCTATGCCGCCGTTCGTCTGGAGCGCAAGTTCGGCGAAGCCCCGCCGTTCATCCGCCGCAGCACTGAACAAGAGGCGCCAGAACGCGCGGTGATGTAACTTTAACGCCTCCACTCCTCCGGCAACAATCGGTTGTAATGAGGCTGCATGTAACGGTCGTCAATAAGCATCAGCGTGCCGCTATCGGTCTCCGAACGAATGAGACGTCCGCCTGCTTGCAGCACCTTGTTCATACCGGGAAAGACGTAGGCATAGTCATAGCCGCTCTTGCCCTGCTCATTGAAGTAATCGCGAATCATATTCCGCTCTAAGCCTAACTGCGGCAGTCCCACGCCAACAACGACGACGCCGACCAGTCGGTCTCCCGCCAAATCAACGCCTTCGGAGAACACACCGCCCATGACCGCAAAGCCGATCAATGATCGCTCCTTGCCGCCCTGGAAGCTGTCCAGGAACTGATCCCGCTCCTCCTCGGACATATCCCGCTGCTGCAGCAGCACCTCAGCCTTCTTCTCATCCTCTTCCCTCATCGTCCAGCTCTCCATAAAGGTCTGATGCACCGCGTTCATATATGCGTACGAAGGGAAAAATACGAAGTAATTTCCAGGCTTCTCCGTTACCAATTGCGCAAGCTGACGAGCAATCGGCGCATACGAATCATCGCGATCCTGATAACGGGTCGACACCGGCTTCACGATCACTTCCAGCTGTTCCTTATCGAACGGCGAAGCGACGGCCAGCGTATAGTCCTTCTCCCCCGCCCCAAGCATGTCCATATAATAAGATACCGGAGACAGCGTTGCCGAAAAATAAATATGGGACCGATACCCTTTGCCCATCAATTGCAGCATTTCCGAGGGATCGAGGCAGAACAGCTTCACGCGAAGCTCGTTCTTCGTGAGTTCCGTCAACGTCACATATTTATCGTCGTAATGCTTAGCGGTACGAATGAAGTTTTGCGCGGCAAAATAGGTGTCGAGCAGCAGCTCGCTTACACTTTGCCCTCCGGCGAGCAGCCGTTCCATCGCGGCGGCGAACGTTTCTACTAGCGCTACAAGCTCCGCTGGAAGCAGCTTTTCTACAAGCTGCGGCGAATCCTCGCTCCCCTTGCGAAGCGCAATGAAATAATCATTAACCGCCTTGGCTGCTTTGTAGCCTGCCTGATCCGTTCCCTTCAACTCTCGCTGCAGCGCAAGGAACGCCGACTTCACCAGCTCGGCCGAATACATCTCGCGCGCCCGGTCCACTAGATTATGCGCTTCGTCGACAAGCAGCGCGGTCTTGCGCTTCTGCTCATTATATTGCCGCTTGAACGAAATACGTGGATCAAAAATATAATTGTAGTCGCAAATGACCGCATCGGCCGCGTAAGCGAGATCCAGCGAGAATTCGAACGGACATACCCGGTGAATCTGCGCATATCGCTCGATGATCGAACGCGTGATGATCGTTTCATTAGCGAGTATATCAAGCACCGCCCCGTTGATCCGGTCATAGTAGCCGTCCGCGAACGGACAATGCTCTTTCTCGCAACGCACTTCGTCCTGAAAGCATATTTTATCCTTTGCCGTAATCGTAACCGTATGCATCCGCAGTCCCTGCTCATCCATCAGCAGCAGCGCATCCTCAGCAGCTTTCCTCGTCGTTGTGCGAGCCGTCAGGTAATAGAAGCGCTGAAGCATACCTGCTCCGATCGCCTTGACAGCCGGAAACGTCGTCGAGATCGTCTTGCCGATGCCCGTCGGCGCTCTGGCGAACAGCCGCACGCCCTCATTGATCGACTTGTAGACCGCGCCGGCCAGCTTGCGCTGTCCCGCACGATATGTGCCGAAAGGAAAGGCGAGCGATTCGATGCTCGCATCCCGCTCAGCTGCATGACGAACGCGAAGCGCTGCATACGGAATATATCGCTGTACGACATCCTCTACGAATCGTTCGAGTTCCTCGAAGGACACCATGCGATGGAATTGCTGCAGCCTGTCGGTCTGCGTATGCACATAGGTCAACTGCACCCGCATCTGCGGCATTTGCTCATCCTTGGCATACATATAGGCATAGAACATCGCTTGCGCCCAGTGCACCGGATAAGAGTGTTCGGTTATAAGGTCTAGGTCACCGGATGTAGACTTAATCTCATCTATCGTTATAGCATGCTCGGTGGCAAGCAGTCCGTCGCATCGGCCATCCACCGCAATAACAAGCCCTTCCGCCTCGATGTCCGCCTTCAAATATACTTCCTTGCGGTCAAGCTCGCCGTACTGCTGCTGAATCCGCTGATGCGCTTTCGTTCCTTCATGCAATGCGTCTACCGCATTCAGCTTCACATCAATGCTGCCGCTCAGGTAGACATATTCGACCAGATGCCTTACCGATATCGCGATCGTACTCGGTTTGTCTGACATGACTTAGCTCCCCGACTCCTCCAAGAACATTTGTTCCTCTATTGTATCATGCTCAGCGGCAACAGACACATAGAAAAAGGCGTCCTATACGGACGCCTTCTCCCTTCTACTCCTCCGTCTCTTCCTCGGGATGCAGCCCGACGCCGTTCAGCAGATCGGTGCCGTGGAAATCCTGCTCCGGGGACGCCGGGTCTACCGGGCTGTTCTTTGCGATGTCATCGGCATCCGGCACGGCAGCCATCTCAGCCGAAATCTCCTCGGGCGTGTCTACCTCGTCATCCCCTTCACCCGAGATGATGGCGCTGGATAAACCCGCCTCGCTATCCGGATATCTTCGTAACAGCTCGTCCGTCGCGTCCAGCACGGCGCTCGTCTGCTCCTCGTCCGCAAACAGTCCAAAAGCCGGATCGATATCCCTCTCCGTCACAAGATCGTTGTGCTCACGATCCCTACGCTCCTCCTCATTCCAATACACATCTATCGCCTCCGCTTACATATTCGTTATCCATCATATATTACCCCGAAGCTGCGTTATTCTAACCATCTGACTTTTGAAGGGAAAACTGTCGAATAATGAAGGAATAACTGCCTGCTCCGTAGAAACATTGCAGGTACGATATTAATAACCGGTCTTTCATTATTTCACCCTTTAGAAATGAGGATGTTATGTCTCTGCCCATCTACCGAACCATGCGTACTCCACAAAAATGGAATCGCGGAATATTAAACTTATTTTGGGCCATGTCTACGATTATTCTTGGCTCGATGCTCCTTATCCATTATGTGTTGTCAGCGCATGTGCCTTTCTTAACGCCGGTGAACTATCTGTTTAACGGCATGCTCGTACCTAACGCGATTTTTCTGCTGCTCGTGCTTGCGCTGGAAATCGTCTACCGCAGATGGCCGAACGGAATGGAGCTTGCGACGGTCATTTCATCCATATTAACCTCGCACTCGTACTTCTACTTTATCCATGACAGCTACGATACTTTACCTATCATTCTTATATTCCCATTGCTTATCTCGATGATGTATTTCAAGAAACGTTATTTGATCATAACGTTAGCGATGTGTCTGATAGCCATGGTAGCCCTCTATGTTCAACCCGGCCGTTATGTGAAGGAGGAGGATCTCATCGAGATCATTATAGTCGGGAGCATCCTATTCTGCGCGGCCATGACCGGCCTTGGCGTTATCCATCGCAGCCATGCGCTCGTGGAAAAGCTTGATCAATCGATGCAATCCGAACAGGAGCTGCTCGTCCAAACGATCGTGATGGAGAGAATGACGAAGATCGATCCCCTAACCGGACTGCATAATCACAAGTCGTTCCATGAGTATTTTGCACAATTGCTTGAACAATATAACCGAAGTCCGTTTCCGCTCCAGCTTGCGATACTCGACATCGACAATTTCAAGCAGGTCAATGACACATACGGGCACTGGGTCGGAGATATTGCGCTCAAGCAGGTTGCCGCTTGCATCTCCAAGCACATTACCGCCAATGCCTTCGCTGCCAGATATGGCGGTGAGGAATTCGTCGTGCTGTTATGCGAGACGAGTGAGGCGGAAGCGTATGCTTCCATTGAACGCCTTCGCAAATCGATTGCGTTGAACCCTGTTGCCGAGCTGAATCGGCGCCCCGTCACCGTAAGTGTCGGCCTGCATGCCGTTGCGCCGGGCGAGACGAAGGCCTACTGTTTTCAACAAGCCGACCATGCCTTATACGAATCCAAAAATAACGGCAAAAATCGAACAACCGTGCAATAGCGTTCTATTCCGGACCAAGGCTCTCGATGAGCGTTACCGTTTCTCCTCTCTCCAGCTTCGTACCTGCGAGCGGGTACTGATCAACTATCATTCCTAACGCAATGGACTCGCTATAGCGATATTCTACTTTGTAAGCCATGTTCCAGGTCCTAAGGTCTCTAACGGCAGAGTCGCTGCTATGTCCAATATAAGCAGGCACACGGAATCCCCGATTCAGCACTAGAAGGGAGAACACGATAACGATAATAAGGAGCAGGCCTCCGCCTCCAGCAAAACGCATCCACTTCGGAACGGCGCGGCGCCGAGCAAGCGAGGCGCGCACCTGCTGCTTCTTAGATCGTGAAGGCTGTGGAAGCGAACGCGGGGGCTGAGGCAGCTTTAAATGAGGCAACTTCTCTGAAGGAGATACGTTTCGTTCTTTTTTGCCCGCTTCAAGCGCAGCTTGAAACGATTGCAGCGATTGGAAGCGATCGGAAGCGTGTACGGAAAGAGCCTTCATCAGCACCGCTTCCTCATGGGGATGAATGACCGCGTGAAGCCGCAAAGGCGGGACAAGCGATTCCCGATCCAGCCTATCCAGCGATTCAGGCGGAATCCGACCTGTGATTGCCCGATATAACGTTGCCGCTACCGCATACAGGTCGGTCCACGGACCTTGCTTTCCTTTCGTTCGATATTGCTCCTCCGGCGCGTAGCCCGGCTTTAAGACAACCGATAGGCTATGCTCGCCAGCCACTTGCCTGGCAGCCCCGAAGTCAAGCAGCTTTACTTGGCCGTTCGTTGTTATATAAATGTTTTCCGGGCTAATATCCCGATGCAGCATGTGATGCGCATGAAGCTCCTGCAGCACATCCATGATCGGACGCATAATGCCAAGCGCGATAACAAACGGTACGCGTCCGCCCTGCATTTTCAGAAACTCCTTGAACGTCTGCCCTTCCAAATAATACATGACCAAATACGCCGTTCCATTTTCCTTGAAAAAGTCACGCACCGTCACTATGCCCGGATGCGGTCCTAACTTGAACACCCGCCTGGCTTCTTCTAGAAACTGATCGAGCCCATACGCGTACCGCTGCTGCGCTTCCCCCGAATATACGTTAATAGGCGGCTGATTGAGACTTCTCGTCGCCAGCTCGCGGGGCAAATATTCCTTAACCGCCAGCTTCGTCTCGAGACTGAGATCCCATGCCAAATACGTAATGCCGAAGCCGCCTTGCCCCAGCACCCTGCCGATCAAGTAACGGCCGTTCAGAATCGTACCCGGCATCAAATGCCATGGAGCGCTTGGCAGCGTGCCTCCCGCATAACCGCAGGAAGGACATACTGCCGTCCGGTCCGTCCATTCCATGCACCCTAAGCAAATGCGATCATCTCTCATCCCTATGCCCGCCTTTTTTAGTTGCCAAGTCATGTAGAAGCGTCGAAAGGCTGATATGTATGTACCGAGACCGTATAAGAGTGAAACGATAACATTTCTATATATTCAAAATAGCGACGGTTGCATTATCCTGATACGGACGTTCCTCTTCGATTATCCGCTGCACCATATATTCCGCTGCCAGCTGAGGCGTAAGCTTCGCCGCTTCACTCATCAGCGGCTCCGTCAGCCCGTCATAGAAGCCGTCGCTGCATAACAAGATCCAATCCTCCGGCTGCAGGTGAAATGGCGTCCAATTACGATCAAGCTCCCGCAGCTCCGGGATACCGAGATAACTCGTAAGCAGCATCCGCTCCGGATGCGTATCCGCTTCTTCACGGGTCATAAGACCGGCTTTGACGAGCTCATCCAGCTGCTTCGCATAGGTATGGTCCTGCGTAAGTGCCCGTAAAGTACCTTCGCGGTACAGGTATATTCGGCTATCGCCGGCCGAAGTCCAATACAGCCGGTCTTCCGACACAACAACCGCAATAAGCGTCGTGCCTACGCCCCATTCAAGCCCATGCTCTATCGCCAGCCCATAGACATCGCGGTTAGCCGCGTGAATCGCCCGCTCCAGCGCTTGCGGAATGCTCTCTTCATCCGCTTTGTTCCTATAAGCTTGAAGCATCGATTGCACAGCCAGTTGACCCGCCTCGCCTCCCATTGCAAGCCCGCCCATACCGTCGGCGAGTACGGCCAGTACGCCGCGCCTCTGAATCGCCTCTCTATCGTGAAGCTCGGAGAAGCAGTAGGAATCCTGCTGCTCCTCCCGTTCTCCGATATGCTGAGCGATTCCCGAAACAATCTGCACTGGCACAACGTCACGCTCGGACTCAGCCAGCGCTTCATCAATATGCGGCTGGCTGCCGGATAGCAACCCCACGATAAGGATCATAAATACAAGGCTGCAACCGATCATCATCCACATCACAACCATGAAATCACCTTGAACAATAAGGAAATCGCGCCTATGCCAAGTCCGATAATCGAAGTGAAGATTCCAACTCTCGCTAAGCCTGGTCGCTGTGAATCGATGCCTTTGAAGCCGAGCAACAGTCCAATAACTCCGCACGCGATGCTTAGCAGCCACGTCCACCAAAATAGGATGCTGCATATGCCGAGTATCATCGATGCAAGGGCATGACCGTTCAATTGGCGGTAACCTCTCGGTTTACCCGGCCGATACGGATTGTAATACGGGTAACGATTGCTCATGCGCCCACCCTCTCCGGCCACTATTATACTCATCCATATGGATAGGACTTTCGTTTTATGCCAACCGCCGGGCAACGGCCAAAAAGGCTTGCCGAAGCGGAAGTTGTCCCGTTTCCGCAACCTTTTTATCCAAGAACATGACTTCATTAGATTGTGCGAAAAAGTGCTTATCGCCAGCCTTCGTTGCAAATATTGCCAATCACAACTAGGCATGGTAAAGTTAAGTTAATGAATATTTGAAATAGGTTACCTTAATCAAATATAGCGAGGAGCTTAATCCCTATGCCCGCGAAAAAAATAAAGCTCGGCATTCCCGAGCACGAAGGACAGCTATCGATCATGTTCTCGCAAGGCGGGCCTCGTACCGGCGCCGGCCGCAAAGGCATTGGCGAAACGAGAAAAATATCGTTAACGCTGCCTTCGTCAACTTGGGAGCAGATCGAGTCCCAATGCGAGAAGGACGGACGTTCACGATCGGAAGTGATACGAAACATGATTGAAGCTTACTTGTCCGATCAGCAAACGGGAGAACAGTGAGCGCGATGCGAGTTGAAATTGCGAGACACGACCTCCATCACGCCTTGCAGCATGTCGCGGCAGCACTGCCTTCAAGGCCTGTCCAGCCCATTCTCGCAGGCATTAAGCTGCAGGCCGATATGCGCCAGTTAACGTTGACCTGCACCAAACTAACGATGACATTGCAATATCAATTGCCCTCTTCCTCCGATTCGCTTGCGGTTACGCAAGCAGGAAGAACCGTCGTTCCCGCCCGTTACTTCATCGATATTGTCCGCAACTTGCCAGAAGGCATCGTTTCGCTCGAGTTAATCGAGAGTACAATCTTGCACATCCAAGCCGGCCAATCCAACTACAGGCTCGCAACGATGAATGCTGATGAATTCCCGAATACTCTGCATGGCGTAGCGCGCTCATTTTTCCTTATCAACAACGGGGAGCTGCGAGGTATGGTGAAGCAAGTCGCTTTCGCCGCCTCTACATCGGAAGCGCGCCCTGTCCTTACCGGCGTCTCCATGTCCATACTCGAGGATGGACGTAAGCTGAAGCTGCTGGCAACGGACGGCGTTCGGCTCGCATCCCGCTCCTCGCGACTTCACGCAGATGACAGCGGCAGCTTGCCGACAGCTATCGTCGTTGAAGCTAAACATCTGCTCGACTATTCGAAAATGCTAACCGACAACGCCGGCGACACGCAGATCAGCTTCAGCGAACACGGTGTGCGGTTCGCCACAAGCAGCTTCAGCATGCAGACATCGCTTATTCCAGGCCAATTCCCGCCGACCGACAAGCTGCTGCCGTCCGCCTTCTCTACAGCTACAGCGCTCAAGCTGAATACCGCCTCTTTTGCTGAAGCGGTCGGACGAGTATCGCTGTTGGCAGGCAATATGCACATTATCGGACTACGCATCGGAGAAGATGATGCGGAATTGTTCGCCGCTTCGCCCGACATCGGCGATGTGACGGAAGCTGTGGCGCTTGCGGAGAGGTCGGGGGAAGCGATTACGGTATTTTTTAACGGGAAATATATGAAAGATATGGTTGATGCTATTGAGAGCGAGCATATATACTTACGCCTGACAGGAAGAGAGAAACCGATCATTATTGAAACTACGCAAGGGCATGATACGTATTACATTCTTACTCCGATCCGAAGCGCCTATTGATGCCGCAGCGAAAGAAATAGTCATTGCTAGTGGATGAGCATCATAGGATGTGATAGAATCGGGACAAAATGATGATGAGGTGAATTACCCATGTTAGGAAGAAGCGGTAATCCGACATTAAGAGATCATACGTTTGATCGGCACGGCAATTCGTTGAATGACGCGATGACGATCAACGGAACGGTCAATAAAGCGTTCATTACGCTCGCATTAATGCTAGGCGGCGCGTTCTCGACTTGGAACATGTATTTCAACGGCCAGAACGTCATGGGCTATATGATCGGCGGCGTTATTATCGGTCTTGTGATGGCGCTTATCATAAGCTTCGTGCCAAGAACGGCGCCGTACTTAGTACCGGTTTACGCCATAGCAGAAGGACTTTTCCTCGGCGCATTGTCGGCTAATTACGAATCGCTGTACAACGGCATAACGATGCAGGCAGCACTGCTGACGATGTGTGTATTCGTAGCGTTGCTCCTCGCATACAAGACAAGACTTATTAAAGCAACGGAAAACTTCAAGCTTGGCGTATTCGCCGCAACAGCAGGCGTTGCCCTTCTTTACTTGGTAAGCTTCGTGCTCGGAATGTTCGGCATCAGCGTACCTTTCCTGCACAGCAACGGCCTGATCGGCATCGGTATCTCGCTCGTTATCGTCGTCATCGCTGCACTCAATCTCGTGCTGGACTTCGACTTCATCGAGAACGGCGCACAGCGCGGCGCTCCGAAGTACATGGAATGGTACGGCGCGTTCGGCCTCATGGTCACGCTCGTATGGCTCTACATCGAGATGCTCCGCCTGCTCTCCAAAATCTTCAGCCGCGACTAATCGCGGTCGCTGCATAGAAGTAAACATAGAAGAAGCCATCCCGGCGTGATATGCTCCCCTTTAGGTAGACAGGTGAAATAATAAAAACC
Source organism: Paenibacillus sp. 2TAB19 (assembly GCF_052115185.1). Classification (NCBI taxonomy): domain Bacteria; kingdom Bacillati; phylum Bacillota; class Bacilli; order Caryophanales; family Paenibacillaceae; genus Paenibacillus; species Paenibacillus sp. 2TAB19. The sequence goes on from NZ_JBFRGE010000021.1 coordinate 62,877, forward strand.
TGTTTATCAAGGGGAGTTTTTTCATGTCTCAAATAAATGAGTACTGCGGGGAAGAGAAATTAGCCATTCTGAAGGAGTATGAAGCAGGACGGGGATCACGAAGTGAGATCGCTTGTAAATATAACATTAACGTCAGTACGTTGAAGGAATGGCGACGTCGTTATGCACTGTACGGATTCGAAGGGTTAGCATGGCGTGCAGAGAATAAGAGCTACTCAGTGGAACTTAAACTTCAGGCTGTTCAAGATTATCTATCTGGAAAGTACTCACAGAATGAAATTATAAGGAAGTACCGTATGGCAAGCCGCACACAGCTCCGAAACTGGATTAAGAAGTATAATAGTCATAGCGGTCTAAGACCGTATAAGAACGGGGGCGGAGCCGCTATGACAAAGGGACGGACAACGACTTGGGAAGAACGAATGGACATTGTAATGTATTGYTTATCACAAAATCGAAACTATCAAAAAGCAGTAGAGAAATATCACGTTTCTTATCARCAAGTTTACGGATGGGTAAAGAAGTACGAAGCAGACGGCGAGAACGCTTTGCKAGACGGCAGAGGGCGCACGAAGGCACCTRAAGAGTTATCTGAGGTCGATCAGCAAAAGCTCGCCATGAAGAAACTGGAGTACGAGGTTGAGCGGCTTCGGGCGGAGAATGCTTTCTTAAAAAAGTTACAGGAGTTTCAAGGGAGGCGTCGCTAAGCGGACATCGACAGGAAAACATTTATCTCGCTATCCAAGCCGTGCAGCAGGCAGAAGCGCTTAGCATACAGCTACTGTGCAAGGTTGCGGAGATTCCAAGGTCAAGCTACTACAAGTGGCTCAGTCACAAGCCTAGCCAACGACAGTTGGAGAACCARGAGCTTACGGCGGTCATGATGACGTTATATGAAAAGGTTGAAGGCACCTTCGGCTACCGTCAATTAACGCTGCATATGCGTCGACAAACGGAGAAGCAGATTAACCACAAACGCGTGTATCGTCTGATGAAGATAAGAGGAATTCAGTCCGTCATTCGCAGGAAGAAAAAGAAATATGAACGTTCTATACCGCAGCACGTAGCTGAGAACGTATTAAACCGTGCGTTTCAAGCGGAAGTACCGAACGAAAAGTGGCTAACGGATGTCACTGAATTTAAATACGGCAACGGTCARAAGGCCTATTTAAGCGCCATTCTCGACCTTCATGATAAATCGATTGTTTCTTATGTACTGGGACATTCCAATAATAATCCGCTCGTGTTTAAAACATTGAAGTTGGCTCTAAAGGCAGCGCCAAGAAGCAAAGCGCTCCTTCATAGCGACCGGGGCTTTCAGTACACGTCTTCGGGTTTTAAGAGAATGTTGGATAAGGCTAAGCTGAAGCAGAGCATGTCCAGGGTCGGACGTTGTATTGATAACGGTCCAATGGAATCATTTTGGRGAACGTTGAAATGTGAGAAGTACTACTTACATAAATACCAAACTTTTGAGCAGCTAAAGAACGATATTGATGATTACATCCACTTTTACAATTACGAACGATTGCAGAAAAAACTAAACGGCCTCAGTCCCCTTGAATTTAGGGCTAAGGCCGCTTCATAGATCTTTATTTTTTGTACTGTCTACTTGACGGGGTGCAGTTCATGTTGGGGTGGCCTATTACTTTCTATCTATTACGCACAGCATCGCGCCGCTGCGACTGCCCTCTGCCGAGCACAAGCATTGCGCCCAGTACGAGCAGCATGATCAGAACCAGTACGCTTACATACCAAAGCGTAACCCCGCCGTCATATCGATCCATGAACCAGCCGGTAACGCGAGGGAAAATTGCCCCGCCAAGCCCGCCGCATGCTACGAGCAGGCTCGTCGTCCGCTCAGTCATGCCTGGGATTAACGCGTTCGCATAGACAAGGGCGATACCGAATATACCCGAGAAGAACAGACCGCTTAAAGCGACGAAGAAGAGCATCCAGCTGAGCTGACCCATGAGCGCCATTAATGCGAACACGATCGTTGCTCCGCCAGTAGCAATAAACAAATACTTCGCATACCCCATTTTCTCCGCCAACGTGCCTGCAAATATACGTCCGAACACCATTGTTGCCCAGAACAGGCTGAGCGCTGCCGCAGCACTCGACTCATTTACCTGCGAACGCTCAATAAGCAAGGAAGGCAAGTAATTGGAGAAGCTCATCTCCATGCCTACGTAGATCATGAAGAACGCTGCCGACAGCAGCAAGAACGGAAGCGCAGTGCGCGGATAACCGAATATACCTGTTCTTGCACCTGCCGTCCCTTGCTCCATGCTGCTGCTCACCGCTGCTTTCGGCGGTTGGAAGCCGATCTGCTCGTCCAGCTTGCCGAAGGACATCGTGAGCCACAATACGAATGTAACGCCCGACAGTGCTGCCAGTATCGGGAACGATACCTGCCATACGTTCTGAGCGATCAAATAAGCGGCTGCAACCGGTATAATAAGTGCGCCGACGCCAAAGAACGTTTCTAGTCGGCTCATTGCCGAAGCCTTGCCCTTAGCAAGGTCGATGATCATCGCGCCGACGACCGCTTCCGTCATGCCGAAGCCGAACCCCGCGAGAGGAGCGACGGCCAGCATCCAGCCCCAGGGAAGAAGCAGGCTGTAAGCGGCCTCGCTTAAAGTAAGCGCGCCAAGCGCAATAAGCACCGCGCCTCGCTTGCCGATTCTTGCCGTGATGGAGGGAGCCAGTATGACACCGACCAGGAAGCCGAGAAATTGATTCATAATCCATTGTCCGCCGTCTTTGTACGTGAGCCCATAATGATCAATTAGCTGCTCCAATATCGATCCGCCTACCACATGCGCAATACCGATTACCAAGTAAGACAGACAGCCGATCCATATTAACTTCTTCATGCCGTAGTTCTCCTTATGTCCGCGCGCCTTCTGGCGCCTATCTGATATACTTAGTCATACGTATCCAACTCATTTGCTCCATCCGGAGGTTATAAGATATTGAATAATTTAAACCATTCTTCTCATTATAAACGCTATCCGATTCAAATGACCATATGTCCGCTGGAAATACAGCATGCTGTCGAAATATGTAATTGGATTTATGAGCCTCCCTACGATGTCTACCACTGGCCAACTTGGGAGCAAATGCAAAAGGACGAAATCGAATTCGGCGATCCCGTCCTGCGTGCGCAGCAATATATAGCAATCGTTGACGATAGCTCGAGACTGATCGGCTTCGCCCAGTTGTTCCCCATGACCGGCGTAACCAGGCTCGGACTCGGCCTTCACCCTGATCTGTGCAGCCGGGGTTTAGGTCCTTCCTTCGCTAAGCTAATTGCGCTTGAAGCGCGAAGAAGAATGCCTCAGCATGAGATCGACTTAGAGGTACTCGCTTGGAATACGCGAGCCGTACGCGCCTATGGACAGGCGGGCTTCCGCATTACCGATACGTATGCCCGTCCTTCTCAGAACGGTTACGCCGAATGCCACTGCATGGTGTTCGAGCCTATCCAGAGCTAACAGCTCTGAATGCTATTATATCGCTTGCGTGCCGTGCTCTATATCGATTACATCCGCGAATAAAATAAGTCCAGGTCCAACAAGCACCGATATCGTCCGAATCCATGCATGTGTATCGAGATCCGTATAAGCTCTCGATACAATCGATCTTCGATCCTCGTTCATCTGTACGATGTTCGGAACGAAGTACGGCCGCCAGCACCAGTTCGCGCCTCGAAATTGGTCCTCGCTCCGCCATGAGCCGTCAGACTCTCGGAAATAGTTCGCCGATAGCTGAATGCCGTCCTGATTGCACAAGTACACGCGAATATAGCTCGTGTCCAGCTCCGGCAGAAGCCGCAGAGCCCAATCGTCATTATTTTCCGTAATGCCATCGGAGGTATCCACGATATGCGCGAGCTGCTTCGCAAGCTGCTCAGCCTTGACTTGCCAATCGCGCTCCGAGATGACGTGATGCAGCAGATGCCGCTCCAGCTCCTCTACAATAATTGGAGCGAAGCAATCGGGATCGCGGAAGTCCGCCTCAGCCCTCGCGAACATGAACCCTTGCACATAACGCGCGCCTGCTCGAATCGCCCTTGCAAGATCCTCTCTCGTCTCGACGCCTTCCACGAGCAAGGAGGCGCCGATCAGCTCCGCCATATCTGAGAAGGAGCGAAGCACGCCGAAGTAGCCGTCATGCGTTGCGCTCCTCTTAATCATATGTATATCGATCTTCAGCAAGTTAGGCTGAATCTGAGCAATACGGTCGAAACTGCTGAAACCGCTGCCTACATCATCAATTGCAATCTGACAACCTTGCTCCCGATAGAGGTCTACAACGGTGCGAAGCACCTCCATTGAGCCTTGGAAGCTCTGCTCCGTAATCTCAATAACGACTTTCCTTGGGTCAATACCGTATTTCTTAAGCAGAGACAACGTGAACAGCTCTCCGGATTGCTCATAACGATAAATCCAAGAAGGCTTTAGATTAATAAACAGCATAGGAGGTTCATCCATCTGACCCAGCTTGGCAAAAGCCTGCTCGCGCAACAGCCGATCCACGAGAATATGCTCCTCATCGGGCACCGTTTCATCACTAAAGAAAGGCCCCAAGCTGCGAACAGAATCTCCCTTTACCGCTCTAGCCAGCACCTCATAGCCCATAATTCGCCGAGTATCCATCGCTATGATCGGCTGATAGTAGGCTGCTAGCTTTTCGTCTTGTAGACCTAGCGCTTTTGGTAGTGCTATTGTAGTGTGACCATCACTCATAGCGCTCTCCTTTGTRTTACTCGCATGTTATATTATCTACCATATTAATGAGTACCATTGTAAATGAATCGACATTAAATGTAAAGAAGCGACATATTAACTGCCATCCCGACTATTTTGTCGAATGATACATCTATTATATAGTAGCAATCTAACAACAACCGGAGAAAAGCTGACTTAGATCAGTCTAACTATGCGTGTAACCTGATTGCTCTGAGATACTTCTATAATATGATGCTTGCTGTTGTAAGTAATGACGCCTTCGCCGACCTTAATTTCCGGATTTTCGCCCAGTCCGAAAAACACATCGTCAGCCAGCGCTTCCATTACCTCATGACGGTCATCCTCATGCAGCGCTTCCCATTCCTCGGTTTCCATCTCAAAAAACGTGTAGCTATTCTCAATCTCTGCTACAGCCTCCGTCAACTCTTTCAATATATCCGCATATTCTCTTGCATGTCTTACTCCCATATTCATAACCTGCCTTCTATTATTAGTGTCGTTTTGCTCCGCATGTCTTCGATGGGCTTTCAATCCCGAATGCATATGGCCTTATACTCTTATTTTACATCATTTCGACAATATTAAACGTCTTCCGCCCCAAATCGTTTCGTTTACTCTAATCTCAGCCACCCTATTTGTCGATAATAATAGAAAGTAGACAAGCGTAAACGCTAGAATATTTAATTCGAATACGTACTGGACGGGGTGTATGATGAAAAATTCAACAATTATAGGTATTGTACTAGGTCTTGTCGCTGTTCTGGGAGGTATGGTGTTTAAAGGCGCTCATTTATCGTCTCTAGCCAATCCGGCCGCATTCATGATTATCATATTAGGTACAATTGCAGCGGTCATGGTTGCCTTCCCAATGTCTGAGCTCGGAAAAATCGGCAAACTGTTCAAAATGGTTTTCTCCGAACAAAAGCTTATGCAACGCGATCAGTTGATCGCTAACTTTATGGAATGGGCATCGATCACGCGCCGCGAGGGCTTGCTTGCGCTTGAAGCGAAGGTCGACGATATCGAAGATCCGTTTCTCCGGAACGGCATGCGTATGATTATCGACGGCAACGACCAAGACTTCGTTCGCGACGTCTTGCTTGAAGACATTGCCGCTACCGAAGATCGCCACAAAGCTGGCGCGCTCATCTTCACGCAAGCGGGCACATATGCGCCTACGCTCGGGGTACTCGGCGCCGTTGTCGGTCTCGTCGCGGCACTTGCCGACATGAGCGACATGGAGAAGCTGGCTCATGCGATCGCCGGCGCTTTCATCGCAACTTTGCTTGGTATATTCACAGGTTATGTTTTATGGCATCCGATTGCCAACAAATTAAAGCGTTTGTCGAAGAGCGAGATTCAAATCCGCCTAATGATGGTTGAAGGTCTGCTGTCCATTCAATCCGGCGTATCGACGATTGCGATTAACCAGAAGTTGTCCGTATTCCTCACTCCAACAGAAAGAAGAAAACTGAGGGAGAAGGAGGAAGGCGCCGTTGAGCAGAAAGCATAAGCATGACGATCACGAAGAGCATGTAGACGAATCTTGGCTCATCCCTTATGCCGACTTGCTGACCCTGCTGCTTGCACTTTTCATCGTTCTGTACTCCATGAACTCCGTTGATGTGAAGAAGTTCGAGGAAATGTCCAAGGCGTTCAGCATCGCGCTTAATAGCGGCAGCGGCATACTCGATAGTCCGGCAATCACGCCGGAAGGCGATTCTCCTGATAAGCCGAAGGAAGATCAAATCAAAAAAGACGATAATCCGAAGGATCAGAAAGAACAAGATGCTCAGAAGCTTCGCGAGGCTGCCTTGAAGCAAGAGCAAGAGGATCTCGAGAAGCTGAAGAAGCAGCTTGACGAATATATTGATAAAAACGGCCTGACAACCGATCTGGAGACAAAGCTCAATATGTCCCAGCTCATGATTACGATCAGCGACAATGCGCTATTCGCTCCTGCACAGGCGACCGTCAAGCCGGAATCGAGAGAGCTTGCCATAGCCATCGGCAAGATGCTGCAAGGATATCCCGATTACGAAGTCATCATATCCGGCCATACCGATACGACTCCCATTTCGACCGTCTTCTTCAAGTCCAATTGGGATTTAAGCTCGATGCGGGCAATTCGGTTCATGGATATTTTGCTGGAGAACAAAAAGCTTAAGCCTCAACAATTCAGAGCCGTCGGCTATGGCGAGTATCAGCCGATTGCCGACAATAAGACGACTGAGGGCAAAGCGAAGAATAGACGGGTCGAAGTATCGATCTCGCATACCGTCGCCGATCCAACTAATCAGCAAGTCATTCCAGCCGCCAAATAAATACGAAGCCCCGGCAAGCTGCTTAATCGCAGCCTGTCGGGGCTTTATACTTTCATCGAAATTAACATAGATAAGGTTAGCTGTTTACCTCATACCCCAGCGTCCGGAATAACGCCGACTTCTCCGCCTCCGTTAGATCACGCCACTTCCCGGATGCGAGCCCGCCAAGCTGAATATTCATAACCCTTACACGCTGAAGCTTCCTGACATGATAGCCGAACGCCTCGCACATGCGACGAATTTGCCTATTCTTTCCTTCGGTCAGAATAATGCGGAATACGCGGTCTGTCACACGCGTTACCTTGCAAGGCAGCGTCATGCTGCCGAGTATGCGCACTCCCTCCGACATGCCTCGAACGAAGGAATCGTTAATAGGACGGTCAACGGTTACTATGTATTCCTTCTCATGCTTGCCTTCCGAACGCAGGATCGGGTTCACGACATCGCCATCATTCGTAAGCAGAATGAGGCCCTCGGAATCCTTATCGAGTCTTCCGATCGGGAATATGCGTTCCTCATGACCGATAAAGTCAACGATATTACCTTTAATATGAAGCTCAGTCGTACAAGTAATGCCAACAGGCTTATTCAACGCAATATATACATGCCGTTTCTGTTCGCCAATCCGTCGTCCATCCACGCGCACATCATCGCCTAGCTCGGCTTGGCTGCCGAGCATGGCCGTCTCGCCATTAATCGTAACTCGGCCGCTGTCCACCAGCTTGTCCGCCTCGCGGCGCGAGCAATAGCCCGTCTCACTAATAAACTTGTTAATTCTCATCTGCATGTCACCTCGCCTGTATATGCCCTAACTCAGCAATGTCGCCCGAAGCATATACCTTCACTTCAGGACTCCGCTGAACGGTCCTATTCTGCCCTTGCCCATGCTGCTCCGCCCATGCGATTCGAGTAGCCCGAAGCATTGCAGCAGCCACTACATCGCCGCGAATCGCCCTATACCTGCGCAGCCGTCCGACCATCGTGAAGCCAAGCGCCGTTGCCAGCCACGTCCCTACCGTCTCGCCTAGCCGCTTTTCTTTCCGGTGCCCAAGCAGCAACGACGGCTGGAAAATATGGAGCAGCGGTATTTCCAGCTTCGCAAGCTCCTCTTCAAGCTCGCCCTTTACTCGGCTGTAGAAGAAGGCCGAGCTCTTGGAAGATCCCATCGCCGTAATAACAGCGAACTGCGATGCATTCACTCGTTTCGCATAGCGAGCCAGCGCGAGCGGATATTCCAAATCAACCGTGCGGAACGCTTCCTGCGAGCCCGCCGCTTTAATCGTTGTTCCAAGCGCGCAATAGACAATATCGGCCTCTACGTCCTGCATCGCTAGATCGATATCATCGAAGGACGCTACAATTATTCGCAGCTTAGACCTCATGGCCTCAAGTCCCGCCGTTGCAGCAGCATCCAGCGGCCGCCTAACGAGCACGGTCACCGTTCTAGTATTCGGATCCGCCAGCAGCTGTCGTAACAGCGCAGCGCCAACAAGCCCGGTCGCACCTGCAAGCACACAGCTATAGCCCTCTCTATCGTCACGAGGCCCAGCGCTCATTGCATCCTCTCCCTCGCACTTCGCATCTACATACCCTCGGTTAATGATGCTTCTAGTATACCGTCCTCCGTCAAAGGTTTCAAAGCCGGAAGCGACACATGCACCGTTGTTCCCACATTTTCTTGGCTTTGAAAATCGAGATTCCCTTTATGATTCAGAATAATTCGCTGGCTGACCATAATACCAAGTCCCGTGCCCGATTCCTTCCCCGTGAAGAACGGGTCGCCGATCTTCGAGATCATCTCCTCCGGAATGCCGACACCTTCGTCTGTAATCGTAATCGAAACGATCCCTTTTCGATTCGTAATATGAATATGGATCGGGCCGCCTGTCGGCATCGCCTCGATCGCGTTTTTCAGCAGATTAATGAATACTTGCTTCAATTGATTCTCTTCACATGAAACGAGACAGTTTTCTTCCGTGAATAGCGACTTAAATTCGATATTGTGCAGATGTGCCTCGCTATTCATCAAAGCAACAACATCATTTAAAATATTGCGCATATCCTTGGTTACAAATTTCGTGGCCTGCGGTTTCGCCAAGATGAGGAACTCGCCGACAATAAGATTAATTCGGTCCAGCTCCGATAACATCAGACCTACATGAGACACATTAAGCTGCTTCGTCTGCTGCTGCAACTGGAGAAAACCTCTCAGTGTTGTAAGCGGATTCCGAATTTCATGCGCGACCCCTGCCGCCAATTGTCCGACCGTGGTTAGCTTCTCGGAGCGCCGCAGCAGCTCGTCCATCTTATTGCGGGAGCGCATATCTCTAGAAATGCTTGCGAAGGCGCGGATTGTCCCATCTGAATCGCGGATTGGCGATATGGTAATACTCACCGGGATCAACTCTCCCGACTTCGTCATTCGCATGGTTTCCTTGGCCGGAAGAACTCTGCCTGCGACGAGCTGACTGAGCATCTGTTCCAGCTCGTCACGGTGTGAATCGGGCAAGATCGGGAATACAAGTCCAATCGCCTCCTCTTCCTCATAACCGTAAAGCAGCTCGAAAGCGCGGTTCACCTGAATAATCGTGCCATCCAGCTCCAACAGATGGATCGCATCGCTAGTATGATTAATGAACGACTCCAGATGCTCCTTCATCCGTCTATTCTCTTCGAACGCCTTGCGCAGTTTGTCCATATAGATGCTTAAGTTCTGCGACATGGCATTTACCTTCAAAGCGAGCAAACCGAATTCATCCTTGCGCCGAATCTGAATCGGCTGATGGAACCTTACGGATGACACCTCATTAACCTTCCATAAAATATCTTTGAGCGGGCGTATCATAACGCCTACAAGCCAATAGCTAATTAATAGTACGAGTACCGTAACGATTGCGGAGTAGATTAACGTATCATTTCGTTTCTCTCCAACGAGATCCTGAATGCCKTTGCCGTCATAGACGATACTGATTGTATAGCTTCCAAGCTTCTCGTTCGAATAGTAGCTTCGATAATACGTTTTATCGTCGATGGTCATTTTGCGAAACACAAATTCACTGTCTCTCGCTTCTTGCACAAATGGGCTATCGTTGGTAGCATCATTGTAAGCATACGTGCCCGCCGATATTTCCTGCGAGTTATTATGGAAGACGGTAATCTCTTTGATATTGTTATTTAATTTCTGTACCAGGTCGAACATGTCTTTGCCTTCTACCCTACTCTTCAATTCTAGAGACCCGCCATCCGAGCTCGTTTCGAAGGCATCCATGGATACAGCTACCTGTATGGATGTGTCCAGCATGACCTGCTTCATTTCTTCCCGTATGCTGCGTATCCAAGCATATTCGTTCAACATGCTGTAGACAATGAAAATCGAGAGTACAATAAGAGAAATCATAAGTGAAAACTTCATCTTAATCGACAACGATAGACACATCCTTTTGTTCAGTAATCATTTCGGAGCAGTTCCTAGGAACTATTCCATTAACTAGCAATTTATAAAAATAGCGATATCGCATAAAAGTCGATTACTTATAGACAGCTTATACCCACTGTTCACATGAGTTATACACAGAAGTTGATATAATGTGCATAAGTTTGTGGATAACTATTATTTTATACACAATTCTATCCACTGCATGTTAACAACGGAATATTTGTTCGCAGAATAAACTACGATTATCGAAAGGAAATTTACCAAAATGATACGAGAACTGGAAGATCAGGCCTGGATGACGGAAGCTATCGCAGAAGCCCGAAAAGCTGAGCAGATCGGGGAAGTGCCTATCGGGGCTATTATCGTTCGTAATAATGAGATTATCGGAAGGGGATATAACTTAAGAGAGACGCATAACGATCCAACCGCCCATGCGGAGATGGTCGCAATCCGCGACGCCACAGAACGCATCGGCGCATGGCGATTGCTGGACTGTACGCTCTACGTCACATTGGAACCTTGTCCGATGTGTGCAGGCGCAATCGTCCAGTCGCGTGTGAAACGTGTCGTCTATGGCACAACCGATCCGAAGGCCGGCTGTGCAGGTACACTTATGAATCTGCTTCAAGAGCCGCGCTTCAATCATGAAACGGAGCTGACGAGCGGCATTCTTCAGCAAGAATGCGCCTCGCTGCTAACGCAGTTCTTCCGCAAATTGAGGGAGAAATAATCATATATTCGATTGCCTGGAAGAACTGTATGTCAGCTCTTCCCGCTGTAGATATTGCAGTTCTACGATCAATTGATCAGCCTCTTCGCTGATCGCCAGAACGTCGGGGTCAGTCAAGCTGCCTCGTGCCTCAGCAATCTCATGAAGCTTAAGCCGCAGCGAATGCAATTGTTGTAGCAGATTGTATTTGTCCATATTCGCTTCGGGGCACGCTCCTTATATAGCACTCGTGTGGTAATAGTTCTATTATACTCCTAGACTTTTAAGGAGTTTGTAAAATCATGTCGACGATCACCAGCAATTTTCATTTATTATTCGACATATGCGCTTTATTTTTCACCCTTTAATAGTTCTAATTTCCTATTTCTGTTTATAGTGAAAGAAAATCAATTTATAATTGTTTACGTTTAAAACCGATTAAGGCGCCTATTATTGCTAATAAATCCATTTGTATTATAAGGAAGTATGCAGTAAAATTATTTAAGCAAATCAAGCGGGGTGTGCCTTTTCTATGAACAATAAAGCAGTCATCTTAGGATGCAATTATTATATCGGCCTTAGTACGATTCGTTGCCTCGGCGTTAATGGAATACATACGGTTGCTGTCGATTACACAGACAATCATAATTACGGTGCTCAGTCCAAGTATTGTTCAGAGCGGCTGATTGCCCCTCATTATAAGAATGATAAGAAGGCTTTCATTCAATTTCTGAAGGACTACGCCAAAGGGCAGTCTGCGCCTCCAGTGCTCATTCCTTGCCACGACAATTATGTTGAGGTAGTGGATGAATTTTTGGAGGAGCTGCGCGAGTTCTACCTCATTCCGCAAGATGTTCCAGGCATCTACACGAACCTAATGAACAAAGAAATTTTGCACCGTCTGGCGAGCGAGAACGGCGTTGCTGTCCCGGAAACCGTCCGCGTGGACGAAGACCAATTTTTCGAAAAAGTAGAATCGATCTTGAAATATCCTTGTGTCGTGAAGCCGACAGATTCTCCTTCGTTCGTCGCGAAGTTCAGGAAGAAGCTGTTCATTGTTGACAACAAATCGCAGCTCGTTGAGGCGCTTGAGAAGTCGAAGCAAGCAGGACTAGAAGTCATTGTGCAGCGCATTATTCCAGGCTTCGATGATCATATGTACACCTATGACGCGTATTTGAATCAAGATTCCAAGGTGACGAACTGGGTAACTTGCCAGAAGTACCGCCAGTTCCCGATCAACTTCGGCGCTTCGGTGTACACGGGACAGAAGTATGTACAGGAGCTGCATGATATCGGCGCTCCCTTCCTAGAGAAGATGAAATGGAAAGGCTTCGCCGAGATTGAGTTCAAAAAAGACGCTGATACCGGTCAGTTTTACTTGATCGAGGTCAACGTGCGCATCACTAACTTGAACAACCTGCTCTACAAAGTCGGAATGAACATTCCTTATCTCACATATATGGAACTGACAGGCTCGCCGCAGCCGCCAAGCGCGCTCAAGAAGGACACGAACCGCGTGTTCTGGTATTTCTACGAGGACTTGCTAGCCATCAGAGGTTACGTTCGCACGAAGCAGCTAACCGTCGGCCAAGTGTTCAAGTCGCTGTTCAAGCCCAAAGCACCAGCTATCTGGTCATGGAGCGATCCGAAGCCTGCCTTCGGATTCCTTCGCATGATTACCGGCAAAATTTTACGCAGAACATGAATCGATTCGGACAAAGGAGTGCGTTTAAATGATTCTGTTACGGGAACTACTGACATCCACCGCAACTTTAGATACGCTGCATCCGAAGGATATAACGGTTTCGGGAATTAGCTACCACTCCCAGAAGTGCAAACCGGGCGACTTGTTCGTCGCAATCAACGGCTACCAAACGAATGGCCACAAGTATCTCGGCAATGCGGTAGAGAACGGTGCTGTCGCAGCTGTCGTCGAAGAGTTCAACTTCGACCTCGACATACCGCAAATTCGCGTAGCGAACAGCCGAATCGCTTTAGCGCAGCTTGGCGCGGCATTCTACGGCAACCCTGCCGACAAGATGAAGATGATCGGCATAACGGCGACGAACGGCAAGACAACGACCTCCTATATGACCAATGCCATCCTAGAGAACCATGGTCTCAAGACGGGGTTGATCGGTACGGTTGTCATCAAGGTTGACGAAGTCTCTATCCCGTCGGAGCTGACAACGCCGGAATCGCTTGACCTGCAGCATTACTTGAAGCAAATGGTCGATAAGGGCGTCTCGCATGTCAGCATGGAGGTATCCTCCGCCGCGCTGGAAACTCGCCGGGTTGAGGGCGTCGATTACGACATTGTGACGTTCAACAATTTAAGCCGGGAGCATATCGACTCCCACGGAACGTTCGAACAATATTTCGAGGCCAAATCCAGCTTGATCACGAATGCGGGCGAGCACAGCTACGCCGTCCTTAATCTCGACGATTCCTACTCGGCATCGCTCGCGGATAAAACGAAGGCAAGCGTCGTGACGTTCGGCGTGAAGAGCAAGGAAGGCCATATTTATTGCAAAAATCTCGATCTGTCAACGGGACGCGCACGTTATACATACGAGATTGTGAAGCCGTTCCAAGTGGATGGCACTTGGCATACGGCTGGTGAATTCGATATTCAGCTTGCTGTACCAGGTCTGCATTCCGTCTATAATTCGATAGTGGCCATTACGGTGGCCCTGCTCTGCGGCATTCCCGTTGAAACCATTCAAGCGACGATGCGTACATTCGCCGGCGTTGAGCGCCGGTTCGAATTCATATATGAAAATGATTTTATGATTATTGACGATCATTTCGCCAATCCAGGCAATATCCATGTCACGCTAGAGACGGTGAAGTTCATGGATTACGATAAGCTTCATCTAGTCTATGCCATTAGAGGCAGCCGCGGACCTACCGTCAATCGGGAAAACGCCGAGACGATTGTCCAGTGGATGAAGCGTTTGGAGCTTGATGAGATCATTGCTACGCGGAGTATTTCGCATGTGACGAGCAAGGACTTTGTCACCGATGAGGAGACGCAAGTATTCCTCGACGTCATGGAGCAAGCGAACATCCGTGTACGGCTGTATGACGAATTGCCTGACGCGATTGCTGAAGGGCTGTCCCATGCAGCATCTCGCGACTTAGTGCTGTTGGCAGGCTGTCAGGGCATGGATCCCGGCGCTCAGATCGCTCTGAAGCAGCTCGAGGACAGATCCGCTGCCAATTAATCCGCCGCATGGACAACTAATTCATTTTAAAAGTGGGTAGAGCAATGGAACATAAAAGCTTAGGCGTCATTGGCGGAATGGGCCCGAAGGCAACCTCCGTTTTCTTCGATAAGGTGATTGAGCATACGGCAGCCGACCGCGATCAAGAGCATATCAACATGATCATTCTGAATCATGTGACGCTGCCTGACCGTACGAGTGTCATTCTTAGCGGACAAGGAGAGCTGTTCTTGGAGGCGATCGAGAAGGACTTCAAGCTGCTCGAGCTGGCTGGGGCGGCGCATATCGCCATTCCGTGCAATACGTCGCATTACTTCTACGATCAGATGCAGGAAATGACCACCGTTCCTATTATTAATATGGTCGACGAAACGTTGAAGGCCATTCATGCCAAATACGGCGACAATAGCAAGATCGGTATACTGGCGACCACCGGCACTATTAACAGCGGTGTTTATAAGGCGGGCTGCGAGAGCTACAATATGAAGCTCCATGAGCCGAATGAAGCGATTCAAGAGCTCGTGATGGACATTATCTATAATCAGGTAAAAAGCAATCTGGAGGTCGATCCGGCCGTTCTTGAAGGCATCATTAACGAGCTCGTCTACCAAGAAGGCTGCAACTGCGTCATTATCGCTTGCACGGAGCTGTCGTGCATACCGATTAACAAACAAACGATGGAAATCAGCATCGACGCCATGCAGGTACTCGTGGACCAATCGATTGTGCGTTCCGGCAAGCAGACGATCACAGAGATATAACTAAGAGCGGTACAGGGATTAATCCCTGCACCGCTCTTTTTCTTTGGCGCTCTCCTCGACCACCACTGCCACACCAGACCCTTACGCTGTAAGAGCACACGTGCTCTTACAGCACAAACACACTAGCTACTTCACCACTGTAAGCTCACCGGTGCTCTTACAGCTCCCTCTCGATAAGCTGCAGCTGCGGATTCCAGAGGATAGCTCGCTCGTTACCTATGACGCTTTATACCTCCACCTTAAGTCGAAGCTCGACATTACGGGCATTAAATTACTCAAGGCCGCATGACGCCGACCGTTATAGGTAAGCCAGCACAGCTGGTCCGCTTTTGTCGAGGGCGACCGCTGCTTCGCGTTCCTTCGGACCCTGATGCGACGGCAGATGTCGGTCAGCATGAATTTACGTATACGTTCCATGTCTGGAGCGAAGGCTTCATCAGCAATCCGGTCATTCGTGAAGCGTTAGAGCTCAATACGCCTATTCCGCAAGCAGCCGGCGCAATCGGAACGTTCTGCAGCTTGCTCACTTCATCCAATGCCAATATTATTTTCGACACGGTGAAGATAGCCGAAGACGGCTCCGGGCATGTCATTGCACGGTTGCCCGTTCGAAGTGAAGACCATTCGAATCATCCCGCAATAAAGCGATCACTTGCGCCTCCAACTTCACCCATGTTAAAATGTGAAGTGTTGCGCCCGTAGCTCAGCAGGATAGAGCAATCGTTTCCTAAACGATGGGTCGGGGGTTCGAATCCCCCCGCGGCGCGCCATTATTCTTTTAAATATTGCAGCATTTATACACAAGAGCCGTTTTCGGTCTGTTTCGAACAGACCAAAAGACGGCTTTTTTTTCAATAGGAAACTCTGAACAATACCGTACCAACGCTGTTTAAAAACTAATATTTTGTGGTAATTATGATTAAAAAATATCATAAATATCCAACACGCTCTCCCAAGCAGTCATCTAGCCACCCCATTTTCCTTATCCTGCCTGCATATAACAGCTCAGTAAGATGTCTTTACTACACTCCATTGACTAGAGAACAAGTGTTCGCATATAATGGAAATGAGGTGACGATCGAATGGCTATGAACGCTTATGTAACAGAGCAGCATCCCGTTAGGGAGTCCAATGGGCTGATTAAAGAATACGTAATTCTGTCTTATACGCTTGCCGCCGTCAAGCGCAATCGCTTGGAGCTGGATAAGAAGGCAAGATCGCTTCGCCCGCTCTTCATCCAAGCGGCGAATATCGTGATCGCAAGAATCGAAGCCGATCTTGCGCTTGCCGAGCAATTGCTTCGGAGCATGCATATCGACATCAGTTCAGCGCTTCCGCATATACAGCAAGAGCGACTGAACGCCGAAATCAACAATCGCATTTCCTTTTACGTCACGGAGCTGTTCTCCAAGAAACAGTAGCGGTCACCATTATGAGAATAAGCGGAAGACCGTAAACGTCAACGATGTGCGTTGAAGCCTACGGTCCACCCAAGTTCGGCCAAGTGGCCGCTATATGTTCTGCGAAGACAATGCGGATTGCCCTAATATATCTTTTCGTCTATTCGCGCCCAACATCAACCCCACAGCCGCCAGCTCGATGAAAGTATAGGAGCCCCAGCTTATAAGCGGAAGCGATGTAGAGGAGACGGGCATAAATCCAAAGCACATGAGCAGATTCCAAATGAAATGAAAGCCCATTATCGACAACACTCCGACAATAATTCCTTTCGCATAACGATCTTTCAGCTTCAACGCCATTCTGACAATACGCGCAACAAACAAGAATGCCAACACGACTATAATGAAACCGAATACCCATCCCAAGCTATACACTAAATAAGAATAGAGCATCTCGCTGTTATACGAAGGAAGTCGGTTATTGACTGCGCCAAACCCTTGCCCCCACATACCGCCATCTTGGATCGCTTCAATAGATCGATCTGTGTAATAATGGCTATCCGCATTGGGAAATATAAATCCTTTCAATCGTAACCATACATAATTATATCTGTGGCTTCCCTGAACAAGCCATAGCGCGAGCGCGGCCAATGTGCCGACTCCGGCTAATACCACCTTGTATTTCTTGCCGATTAGGATCAGCATTAGAAACGTACCGAAGCAGAAGATGCTGTAATATAACAACGAGGATGTTGTCAGGTAGAAGTACGTCGGCAGCAAGAAGAACAAGACAGTATCTTGAAGCAGCCGCAGCTTCGGCCTTAATCTGCTCGGCCCGGCAGTTGTTTCCCTGGTCAATATCCCTGCGAAAGCAACCATGAATAGATAAGGAGAAGCGGCAGCAACATTAAAGGTAACCGAGCCGATAATAATCCATTGCTTCGCTCCGTTTATGGCGCTGCCCATTTGACCGGTAGCTGCCAGCAGAAGAATCGTGAAGCCGTACAGATGCCAGGAGTACTTTTGCAGCTTGCGATAATCAAAGAAATAGAGGCAAACCATCGCGAATAGTCCCATTATGACAAACAACAATTTCTTTTCTACAAAATGATTACCCAGCCTTTCATTTCCCGTCGCCTGCACCGTCAGCATAGCAACAAGTCCAATACCGATGAGCAGCATGCATATGCCAAGCAAAGTCCACTCCATTCTCGGCTTATGCGCCTCATGAAGCTGCTTGCCAATCTGCTCCGGATCGCCCATCTGTTTGATGGCGTCCGCTATCGCGTCTTCCTCGGATATATCGCCTGCCAGAAGTCTGTCCTCGACTCGCTCCTCAAGATGGCTAAGCATCTCAAGATTAATATCCTCATGCACTTCCTTTGCTTTCACTTTCCCGCATACGCTTTCTAGATATTGCTCGACCAACGGATGCTGTCTCAGCTCACGGTTCATGCATGCCCCTCCCCGATCACGCGATCCACCGTTGCACGGAACAAGGACCATTCCTTCTTCTTCTCGCCTAGCTGCTTGCGGCCCAGCTCCGTTATCCGATAATACTTGCGCTTGCGTCCGCCCTCTTCATTCCAATAAGACTCCACTTGCTGCTCCACCTCAAGTGTATGCAGGATCGGGTATAACGTCCCTTCCTTGAACGTGAATACGCCCCCGGAGCTCTGCTCGATCTCCTTCGTCATCTCGTAGCCGTACATTTCTTTCCGATTCAGCAGCGTCAGAATAAGAATGACCGTGCTTCCCTTCATTAGCTCTTTATTGATCTTCACTGCAATCCTCCTCATGAGCGAAACAATACATAGATTAAATATGCATCGAATATCTATGTATATAATAAACTAAGTTTTCCCATTTGCGCAAGCCTCTTGTCCGATGATTAAAACGGATAACGCTCTTAAACAATCACTATACCCTCCGCACGGCTCAATACAATGGCATAAGACCTTAGACGTTTGAAGCTAACCAAACGTTACTAAGCCGGTCGCATAGAACCACAGCAGAAGAAGCCCCTGCGACTGATGAACTGCACCCCTTATAGTGGACATTGGAAAAACACCCTGGTGTTTAAAACCGATGAAAACTATAGGGGGTGCTTTTCGTTATGGCGAGAAAAGGGCAACGTCTGCAGACGTACAGCTTTGATACAAAGAAAAAAGCAATAGAAATGCGACTGCAAGGTATGACGAAGCAGAAAGTAGCAGAATTACTGGGGATTACAGATGTAGGGCGATTGAAAGTGTGGATGCGACGCTACAATCAGATGGGAGAATTCGAGCTGACAGACACTCGCGGGAAACGGAAAGAGTATGCCACTGAAAATAGTTATGTCAGACGGTTAGAAATGGAGAATGCCGTTCTAAAAAAGTGGTTGGCCATTACGAAGGCGGAGGTGTACCAGAAAAGTGTAGGCTCGTTGAAGAGCTCAGAGACCATTTCACCGTTACAGAACTTTGCAAAGAAGTCGGTCTCTCTAAGAGCGGATTCTATGCCTATCTTAAACGAAAAGCAGTAGATAAGGACAAGTCCTCCAAAGAGATCATTCGCACCACGTATGAACGCTATAAAAGCATTTATGGCTACAGACAAATTCAATTGTTTATGTACCAAGATCATAAGGTATGGATGAACCACAAGAAGATCCTGCGTCTCATGCAGGAAATGGGGCTGCAAGCAAAAATACGCCGCAAATTCCGTCATCATCGATCTTGGAGCTTAGGCGACAGAGTCGTGAGAAATGTGCTGGAGCGCAATTCTGAAGCCCTTCAACCTAATCAGAAGTGGGTCACAGACGTAACACAATACCGAGTGAAAGATAGCTGGTTGTACCTCTCTACCATCAAAGACTTGTGTCAAAACGAAATCGTCGCCTACAACATGAGTTTACGAAATGATAAGGATCTTGTACTCCAAACGTTTTCCAAAGCATTTGAAAAGGAAAAGGACGTGACTGGGCTGATCGTTCACAGCGATCAGGGATCCCAGTACACGTCCTACGACTACCACGACATGCTGCCAAAGGTTGGCGCCCAAATCAGCATGTCTCGACGAGGCAATTGTTACGACAATGCCTCAATGGAGAGCTTCTTCTCACATTTGAAGACGGAAGCACTCTATCCTTATGATATCCGATCCATCGAGGAAGCACAAAGTAGGATTGAAGAATATATCCATTTTTATAACAACCATCGTCCGCAGAGAAAATTAAATAAGCTGCCTCCGGTACAATACCGGAAACAGCTTATTGGGTAGGGCTTTTTCTAACTGTCCACTAAATGGGGTCTTGACCACTGATCGCAGGGACTTCTTCTGCTATTTCGAGCCCGTTACTTCTGCATTTCGATTAGTCGGACAATAACAGCAACCTCCTCGGCGCGGGTTACGGCGGAATCCGGCTCGAACCGGTTGCCCGGCCTTCCATCTATAAGTTTGTGCTCCTGCACGAAACCGGCTGCAGGCAGCGCCCATGCAGGGAACAGACGCCACCCCTTGTCGTCAATGCGACATACAAAATATTACATGAATTTCCGAGCTAAAGCTGTTATATTTATACATAAATGCTGTGCGTCCGCGCAGCGAGCGACAGCTAAACGGACAAGAAAGGAGAATCGTTACTTGAACCATCCCTACACGCCTCATCCCGATGAGAAACAATTTGCGATGTTGGCCCATGTCATTGCCTTCGCCGGGTTCATCATTCCGCTCGGCAACATTATCGGACCGCTCATCATTTGGCTGATCAAGAAGGATCAATCGCATTATGTGGACTTCCACGGCAAAGAATCGCTGAATTTCCAAATCAGCATTATGATCTATGGCATCATATCCGCTATTTTGTGGCTGGTCGTCATCGGTATTGTTGCATCGATCGCCGTCGGTATCTTCTGGCTCGTATTGACAATTATCGGAACGATACGCGCTACAGAAGGTCAGTTCTACCGTTATCCGCTTACGATTCGGTTTTTTAAATAGCCAACAAAAAACGGATTCTCTCGACAATCGAGGAATCCGTTTTTTGTTGTGTCTTACTTCGGCAATTGTGCCGCATATTGCTTGCGCAGAGCATGCAGCTTATCAAGCTTGTCGAGCGCCTCGCGGCCGCGGCGCTTCGTAAGTCCTACCGTCAAGGCGTCGATCAGCGCGACAGGAGCGGTCATCGAGTGAAAGCCCTCCAGCTCGCCGCGGTCCAGCTGCAGCACGATATCGCTTTGCGCCAGCATATCCGATACGAGCAGATCGGTCACGAGCACCGTCGTATAGCCCGCTTCCCGCGACTGCTCAAGCAATACCGTAAGCTCAGGCGACCGCCGCACGAAACCGAACATAAGCACCGTATCGCCATCTCCCGCTTGTGCCAGCGACTCGAGCAGCTCGCTCCCGCTTCCCGCCATGCCAATGACCCTTACGCCTAGCCGGTTCATACGAAATTTCAGCAGCTCCGTTAAGCAGACGGAAGCTCCCGTTCCGAATACATAGAGCGTACTCGCTCGATCAATCGCCTCAACAGCTTGTTCGAACTGCTCCCTCTCCACCCGCTTCGACGTTTCCTCCACGTTAGCCGAAGCAATGCCCATCATTTCCGTCACAATATCCGCTTCTTCATGCTCGACCTTGCTTAAGATCGACTTCATCTTGCGTGCTGGTGTTGCATGCTCATTTTGCAGCAAGCTTTTCTTGAAAGCCTTTAGATTCGGATAACCGATCGACCGCCAGAACCTAGAAACAGTAGCCGTGCTAACGCCAACGGCTACCGCGATATCCTCCTCCGTACAATACGGGATATGCTGCAGTGCGCCCGCTACGTAATTGGCAATCGCCTGCTGGCTTTTCGACATCGACTCCAAAGCCATCTCCAATTGAAAAAAAGTTGCCATCCTGGTCACCGCTCCCCTCATTCTATTTACATGGATTATAGCAAATGATCATCTGTTTTGAAAGTTTTCTTTCATACATACACATCATGAAATTTATTTTACACAAACCATACAATTTGTTGATGATCCGATAACAATTGATCCCTATATTAGGGAGGAATCTAATTCGAGGAGGAATTACAATGGTTTCTGCGCCAAGGCGCCGATACGAGCTTACGCAATCCCAAAAACTGATGGTGTTCATACTCGCGATGTCGCTTTACGGAATTTCTAATATGTTCTCCGAGCTTATTCCCGAGCTCAAGCTTGGGCCGATTGAAATTAAGGTCGAATATTTCGCATTCATTCCTTTGACGCTATGCATCTTGTTCAACCCGCTGTACGCCGCCCTGGGTGCCTCCTTCGGCGAAGTCATCTTCGGCGAGCTGCTGCTGGGCCAATTCGGCGGTCTTGGCGAGCTGGAGAAGTTTATCGAGTTCACTCTTGCGATGTACATAGCCGGCCTGCTCGTCAGCGATCCGCGCAACCGCAAGCAGCTTGCGCTCGCTTCGTTCGTTGCAGTCGGCATTGATCAAATGCTTAGCGCGATTGTCGATATTAGCAAAGTATGGTTCGGCATCGAAGAGCTGGAGGCCGTTCCCGGCATTCCAGAGAGCATCGTGTTAATCGAAGGTCTCAGCTTCCTGAATGCCATGGTCATTACAGGCGTACTGTTCTCCTTGCTCCCTACGCTGTATCTTGTACCGCGCCTGTACGGCAAGATCGAGCCGTTGCTTGGCATGAAGCCGCGCGACAGCCGCGTGCAGGTGTCGTTCGGACAGCTGATGACGCCGCGTCTGCTTATCACGTCGATTCTGTTCGTCTTCATCGGTGTAACCGGCGAATTTTTATCGGAAGCCGACATTAATATCGCCGTATGGGAGCCGGAGTTCTTGGAGCAGTACGGCAGCGGGTTCATGTGGGTAAGCGTTGGCGCTGCGGCGCTGATTCTGATTGTCACCTTATTCGCAGCCATTCGGGCCAAGTCCAAAACAAGTCAATCTCCGGAGGGAAAACAGATTTGAACGCACATCGGAACGACAGACAACAGGAGGGGCCGCTAGCCGCGGCTCCTATCATCGAGCTGCAAGAGGTTAACTTTCAATATCCCGGTGCGGAGGTCATGGCACTCTCACATATCCATCTTACCGTACAGCCAGGGGAGTTCATCGCCATCGCGGGAACGAACGGCAGCGGAAAGTCGACGCTGTGCAAATGCCTCAACGGACTGATCCCGAACTATTACGTTGGTGATCTTAGCGGCTATATTCAAGTCGCCGGTCTAATTGCCGAGAACGAATCCGTATCCTCCCTTTCTCGCAAGGTGGCTTACGTCTTCCAAGACTTCGAGAACCAGCTGGTACGCCCAACCGTCTATGACGAAGCTTGCTTCGCGCCGCTTAACTACGGCTTCGCGGACTACCGTGAGCGTGCTGCTCGCGCTCTAGCGATGCTGGGATTGGAGCCTTTGAAGGAGCAGTGGATATGGCAGCTTAGCGGCGGGCAAAAGCATTTGACGGCACTGGCCGGCGCTTTATCGCTTGATCCCGATATTATTATCGTCGACGAGCCCGTCGCTCAGCTCGATCCCTATCATGCTAGACTTATTTACGACAAGCTTAAGATGCTGAACGAGCAATATGGGAAAACGATTATCGTCATTGAGCATCATACCGAGTTCATAGCCGACTATTGCAGCAAAGTGGTGCTTATGGACAGCGGCACGATTCGTTGGGTGAAGCCGGTTCAAGAGGCGCTGTCGGCGGTTGAAGAGCTGGAAGCTCTTCATATATTGCCGCCGCAAGTGACGCTCGCGGTTAGGGAGACAGAGGCGCACCGACAACAGTCGCCGCTCTACCCGATTACAATCCCGCAAGCCGTCGATTATTATCGCGCGAAGCTGCCTCAGCATCCGGAGCACTCAACAGTCGTTACAACTCAGACCGAGGATAACAGCCCATCTATTTCAGCAGCAGCTGCAGCAGTACCGCTTGTCCATTTCGATAACGTATCCTATGGTTACAAAACGATCACTCGAACCTTGCATCCCGTCCTTCGAGGCATCAATCTCTCCATCCATGAAGGGGATCGCATTGCGCTTGTTGGAAACAATGGCGCAGGCAAATCGACCTTATTAAAGCTCATATCGGGCATTCGGCGTCCGAATGAAGGTTCACTCTCGGTATGCGGTCATCTAACGAAGCATACTTCACCAGAGACGCTATCCGACTACGTGTCCTATATTTATCAAAACCCGGAAGAGATGTTCATTGAAGATACCGTCCGCAAGGACGTCGAATATTTTCTCAAAGCCCGCAGCACCGAGGATTACCGTCACTTTGTGGATGAAGTACTGGAGCGGCTGCGACTCACTCCACTGCAAGACCGGGATGGCAGACTGCTCAGCGGCGGTCAGCAGCGCAGGGCAACACTGGCGATCGGGCTCGCCATGCAGCCTACCGTCATGCTGCTGGACGAACCGACGGCAAGCCTTGACGCATCCAGCCGCCGCGAGATGACCGCCATGCTGAATCAGCTGCAGGGGCGAGTGAAGGCGACGGTCATCGCCACGCATGATATGCAGCTTGTCGCCGAGTGGGCGAACCGTGTCATCGTTATGCATAACGGCCAGGTTGCGCTCGACACTGATCAGCAGTCGCTGTTCGGCCATACGGCCGTGCTGGAGCTTGCGGGACTCATCGCTCCCCAGATCGCCCAGCTCAGCTTAGCGCTGGATTTACGGCCGCCTTCCTTGTCCGTGGACCATTTTGCCGCTCGTATCCATTCGCTTATGGGTCAACATCACATTCGAGAGGAGGCTGCCTCCATTGCAACTGGAAGCCATTAAACAAAACATGCTCGACAAGCTGAGCGTGGAGCAAATCAAGATTGAGCTGATGCGCACTGCCTTCGGTCGTCAGTCCGTCCTGCTGTCCCGCTTCGACCCGCGCATCCTGATTGTTTGGTACTCGTTCTTTGCTGTGGCGCCTTGGTTTTTCCACAACAAAACCGTATTGCTCGGCATGCTCATTCCGATGATTTTTCTTACGATCTCGTCCAAAGTTAGTCCGCTCGTGCTTATCATTATGGGCATCGGCCTTGTCAGCGAGATCACTTATATTTTATTCGGCTCGCTCCTGTTCGGCGGAAGCTTGGAAGCCGTCTGGCCCTTATTGACGTTAACGCTGAAAATCCTCATCATATCGCTCGCCAGCATTGCGGTCTTCTCCAGCATGGATCCCGAGGAGCTCAGTGATGCTTTGCTAAGTATGGGGATGCCGGCGCAATTCAGCTTCGGGGTTTCCTATGGCTACCGCATGCTGCCGATTCTGATCGAGGAGTACCATAACCTGATTCACTCGTTCAGGCTGCGCGGCCGTTCGCCCCGCAAGAAAGGTTTTCTGAAATGGCGGTCTCTCGTCTATATGGGCAAAATCGCGGTTTGCGCTTTTTATCCTCTGATCTTGAACACAGCCAAGCGTACGCGCACGACCGTAGAAGCCTTGGAGGTACGCGGCTTCACGTATGCTCTGATCAGCCCGGACGCTAAGCGGTTAAAACTTGCCTACTTGCGCGTGAAGCCGCTGGATTTCGTTTTCCTAGGCTGTTCGGCGCTTTATATGATCGCTTTGCTCGCTTTTGGCCATATGTTCGTCTTTTGATCAAAAGAAATCAAATCAAACCAAACCAACACCTCATTTATAGATTGGAGACATAACAATGAACATCGATTTGCATACACACGGCAAACTAGCGAAAAAAACGGATTTTTCGATGGACTACTTCCTCTCGATGACACGCGAAGCGAAGGAAAACGATCTGCAAGCGGTAGCTCTGACCGAGCATTTCAACACGCGCAATTTCTTCGACATGCTGGATCAGCTCGATCGCGAGTTTGAATATATCGGTGACCACTATGTAGTAGGCGGCCTTAAAGTGTTCTCGGGCATGGAGGTTGACGTTGCCGAAGTTGGCCATATTCTCATTATCGGTAACCGTGTCGATATCAGGGAGCTGCGCGGGCAGCTGGAGCCTTATAGCGGCAAAGACAGCTTTATCCCCTTCAAGGAGCTGCTTGACCGCACGGAAAACTATGACGTTCTGCGTATCGGCGCTCATCCGAAACGCGAGAGCACGCCGCTGACCCATCACGATCCGCTCCAGCTGCAGCGTCTCGATGCCCTTGATGTCAACGCCAAGGATCTGTTCCAATACGGCTTCGGCATGGCCGATGAAGTGCGCCGTTTCGCCGACCAGCTTGGCTTGCCGGCCTGCGCCGGAAGCGATTCGCATCAGCCGCTGCAATTCGGCAGCGTCTACAACCAGCTCCAAGCGGATTGCGATACAGCAGCGCAGATTCGCGATGAAATCCGTGCAGGTCGCTATAGTCTCGAGATTTCCCAATGCCTCAACGTAAAGGTGAAAGCAGCGCAAATGATGAAAGAGCTGCTCAAGAAATCAATGGTGGTTGCGTGACAACTAAAAAAGGCAGGGACAGCGGTTATCCGCGTTCCCTGCCTTTCCTATTTTTACATGCCAGTTGGCGACTTGAACAGCTGAACGAGCTGCTCTAACGTGATTGTTTCGGTTGGAATTTCGTACTTCAGCTCCGGTGATTTGTTCACATCCGTGTAGCTGACGTTCATATGCAGTCCCAGGTTCAGCTTCTTGCCCTCTTCCTTATCGCTTACCTTAACCGCCAAGTCCATCCCTACATAAGACAGATACTCGTCCTTAATCGCTCCTGTTGCTTTGAAAAGGTCGAGGGTAACGTCGTTTTTCAACATATCGAGCGCCTTCGCTTTGCTTGCATCCATTTCGGATTTCATTTTCTCGACATCTGTCTTCTCCAGCTTCAAGGCTGGCAGGGCCGCCTCGTTCGCTAGCAGAACATCGATCAGCTTCGGAAGCGTCTGATTAACAAGCGTCTCAACCGTCTGCTCATAATTGCTGTCATTGATTTCGAATTGAACGATTTGGTTCGCCTTCATATCCTTCGGCAAGCCCGCATCGGCCGCTTTCGGCTCGCTGAAATACGTCTTCTCGTCAAATGACTCGAGAAGCGTGCTCACTGCTTCCTTGCCGAGCTTCTGCTGCGCTTCAACATCCATCTCCGTTACGTTCTCTTGCTCCGCTGAAGCTGAAGCTTGGGATAATTCGAGCTTCAAGTATTTATCCTTAATCGCTTCGGGCAGCTGCAGCATCGGAATTTGCGGAATCTTCACGTAAAGCGCATCCTTTGTCATAATCATCGGCACGCTCAGCTTCATTTCCATGTCGCCGGGAAACACGATTTCCATATCCATGTCCATTTGCATCAGATCTTTGCGATACACGCCATCTATCGTAATCTTCGCGTCTTTCAACATGCCGACAAGAGCTGCCGCTACAAGCGTATTAGGCTGCGTTGTCGCGCCCCCCGTCCATTCCAAATCATCGATGTCGACATCCATATGAATGGCGTAGGAGTCAGCCGCCGCATTGTTGCTTAAAGCTTTCAAGAGCGCTTCCTTAGGCGGTGTACTGGAGCTGCAACCCGCTATGGCGAAAATCATTACCGCGATAAGCAGCAACGTTAATTTTTGATATTTTATCATTACGAAGTTCCCCTCCGCTCATTAGTTCAAGCACCTCCATTCTATACTAATAACCTGATCATTTGAAGCGCATAGGAAAAAAACCGTTCCGAGGGACTCGAAACGGTTCCAAAGTAATATTTCAAAAGCTGCTGCGGACGAACGGTTCTGGTTCTACCTGTTCGTGTTGCTGCCGAGCTAGCTAGCCTTGCGGATTGTTATGCGACACATGATTATGCTGCTTGGTCTTCTTGGATCCTGAATTCGGGGCTTGCAGGCCGCCGCCGGATCGCTGCTTCTGCTGCTGCTGCGCATTCGCTTCTGGCACCGGAACGCTATCTGGCTTGCTCAATCGTATAACCTCCTTCTTCCAAGCTTGTTAGTTGCGCTGATGCTCCAAGTCGGTAGGTTGATCGAAATTCAATGAATCCTGATGACGGCGATCGTTCTTGTCCTGCTGCAGCTGTTGCGCATGATGGCTGTTAACCGGCTCGGTCTCCAGCGCCTCAACGACGTTTTGCAGGTTTTTGTCGGCAGTGCCCTTTGCTTTCGTCATAGCAGCGCGTCTCCTTTAGGCATGCGTCAATTGCTGCAGTGCTTGAGCGCACTCATGCAAATGACGCTTATAATCGTGTATCAGCTGCTGCATCATATCGGTACGCTCGTCGACAGCTACTTTGTCCTTTTCCACATCGACCAGCTCCACCAGCACCTCGCGGCTATCCACGTAGGAAACCTTGAAATCGAACGTATACATTTGATGACCTGCCGAATGAATCGTTACGCGCAGCGCTTTCGCGTCTGCTTCATCGGGGAATACCTCGCACTTATCGGAGCTGTTCATCGTCTCCGGCAGCGTATTGCGCCAAGCTTCGGCTAGCTGCTCAGGACTCGTGCGAAGCTCGTCTATTTTAGCCATGATTGAAGCACCTCCACATCGATTAAGATGCGAAGAATGACGATGTTTTATACGATGAAAAAACGCCTAAGCGGCTAGCGCTCAAGCGTTGTCATTTGTTCTTGGAATATAACTGGCGGAGAGGATGGGATTCGCTCCGTCGCTGCGTGAAGGTGCAAGTCTGCACCTTTACGCTAATTG